>JBBQCR010000049.1:0-13219 GCA_038318935.1 Phycisphaerales bacterium | reverse complement strand
GCCAGGCGAGTGATGAAGTTTCGACCTCGCGACGGGCCATACCCGCGATCACAGCGACCGACGATGCGAAGCAGGGGCCATAGATGGCCAGGGCTCGAGCCCGGGCCTCGCGAAGGATCTCGACGGCCGTTTCGGTCGGGCTGAGCGCGGATTCGCAGAGGCGGAGCCCACCACCCGGTATGGATTGGGGGGTCGAGTGGTGTGCGGAAGGACGGTCGGCGGCGCTCATCGACGTTCCATCGGCTGAACCCTGGCTGACGGATCGAACGATCCTGGTGAACGCCCGCCAGCGTGGCGTCTTTTCCCGGCCGCCCTTCTCCAAACCGTGCAGTCACCCCAGGCGGGGCGACTCTACCCCTTCACGCCGAATCCGCGCGTCATGCTCGTTGCATTCGTCCACTTGAATCAGAAGGTCCACGGTGAACATGCCCGCGTTGGTGATCGCGGTCCCCGTTGAGGGACAGGATGCCGACAGCGACGGGCGATGACGGATGTAAGGAGCTTGCCATGCACCGACCCACAGCCAGCAACCCGACACCCGATCCGCGACGCTCGCGACGTCCGATCCTCGTCGCGGCCCTCGGCGGACTCGCCGCTGCAGTTGCCGCTGCTCTGCCTGCCAACGCGCAGAGCAGCCCGGCGGCACCGATCGGCACCTTCTCGATCCGCATGAACGGCGGTCCGGTGCAATCGGTGCAGAGCTTTGCTGAACCCGGTGCGGCCGCTGGAACGGTTCGCTTCATGGGTTCGGCGGTCGATCCTGGCGGGACTTGGGAAGCGTCGTGGGACTACGTCGCGGACCTCGATCCCAACGGCAACGCCAAGTTGACCGGCAACACAACCGTGAAGAACAAGGCCGCCGAGGCCGAGGACTTCGAGGTCAAGTTCCGCGTGCCGGTGTGTCCCTTCATTCAGAACGCCGCCAAGATGGGTGGAGCCTGCACGGTGAAGATCGTCACCGACGCCAACGGTGGTGCGGTCTCGACGGTCGGACCGAACTCGGTCTTCGCCGCGATGATCGACGACGTGGCCGGTCCGAAGCTCTTCTACGGACCGTTCAACATGGGGTCGACCGGTGCGGGCACCGCGGAAACCGCGAACCTCTTTGGCGCCCCGTTCCCGGGGATGAATGTCAGCGCCGTCACCAGCGACTTCGGTGTGCGACACCTCTTCACACTGACCGACGGCGATATGACCGTCATCACCAGTAACCTCGTCCTCGGTGGTGATCCGAGCAACTACGTTGCCTGTGCCCCGGAAGCTGCCAACCAACAGGCGGCCGCGGCACTGCCGGCGCCATCGGCACAAGCCTCGGCAGCACCGATGCAAGCTCCGGCCGAAGCGGCTGTCTTCGCCGCGCCTCCGATGCCCGAGCAGGCCTCGACGGGAGCGTCGAACACTGCGACGAAGATGGCATCGCAGCAAGCGGCGCCTGCGCAATACGCGACCCCGGTGAGAGCGAATTCCACCGTTCAACCGATGCCCGGCGGCCCGACATCCAGTTCGATCATTCTCGGCGGACCTTCGAGCGATCGGGTGATGATCGGCAAGGACACCAAGAAGCAGGCCAAGAAGGCACCTCCGCCGAAGAAGTCGAGTGCTCAGAGTGCCGCGAGCAAACGCACCAATCAACAGATGGCCTCGAACCGGGCCAGAAGCAACGGCAACTCGAGCCGCCGCTGACACCATCCCTGTGAATCTCCTGTATGGCGGGACGTCGTCGCTTCAGTCTTCGGCGATACGACAGTCCGTCTACCACGCCGACCTTCGGTGCCCTCGCGGCATCGAAGGTCGTGTGCTTTGGTGCGTGACGAGGAGAAGGGTTGGCGTGCGCGAAGTGGATTCAGTCAGTTGCATCAGTCATTGGGGATCGTCGATGCCCTTGCCGCGCGATGTCGCTTGGAAGCTGATGGTTGAATCAAGCGACGACGCGGAGAATCGGCCTGCGGGACGCCAGCCCCACAGCGCGGCAATCGGTGGACTCTCGTAACTCCGCGGCGCGAAGCACCAGGAGATCGGAATCCACTCGTTCAGATCCTTCATGGTGCCGACACCCGGCCATGCGTCGGCGACCTTGAGTTGGCGAACAGTGCTCCCACGCAAGCGATTGGGATCGAAGGGGACCCAACCAGCCTCGGGCATGTAGACCTCGCCCCAACTCTGCAGCACGGTGCGCGAAGACCCCTTGGATCCGACTCGACTGTTGGTGGTCTCTTCCGCGATGCCGACAACCGGTCGCGCGGGGAGGCCAGCGGCTCGCAGCGCCGCGACACACGTGGCAACCAGATCATGCTCTGAGCCGAATCCCTGACCCACGGCGTATTGCGCACCGTCGAGCTTCAGTCCCGCGATTCGACCGATGCCGCGGCGTTCCATGCCGTCGCTGTTGACGCTTCGAAATCCAGTGACCACGGTGCGCAGGATTTCCTTTGCTGCAAACCACGGTGGTGTCGTTCGCACCTGTTCGCCCAGGGCCGATGTGACAATGGTCTTCGCGAAGGGCTCGTTCGACTCGATTCCCTTTTGCGGTTCGAGTGCGTCACGAACGTTCTCCGGCCACTCGCGCGGCCACGTGCAGCGGGCCAGCAGCGATTCGTCGACGCGGCACGACCAACTCTGCATGCGCCACTGGACGTTCCAGCGAATCGTCGAACCCTTGAAGGAAATCAACGGCACCACGGCATAGACCATGCCGAGTTCCTGCTTCTCGTCGATGCGGGCGCGCTTGGAGAGGTCTTTGTCAGACCGACTGTCGAGCCAGAGCTCCGGGCGCATCGACGCTCGATCGACGCGGCTGAACGCTCCTTCCATGATCATCGGCAGGACGAACGGCGTCTCGTTGAGAGCGATCGCGGGGTCGGTCGTGTCGGGGAAACCCGCGAACACGACTTCAAACTTCACGTCGTAGAGCTTCGGGTCAAAGCGAACGATGGCTCTCGGAGGCGCCGCTGTTGCAGCACGAGCTGTTTGGGCGTCACAGATGCACGTCAACACCAACGCCAGCGTCGTGGCCAAGATGCCCATGGTGGATGCCAATCCCGTGCGCATGCGTCGTACTCCGCGTCTCTCTCAGGAGAGGAGATTGATCTGGCTGTTGGGGTCGACCCACAACTGGAGCTTGCTGAGGAACTCCGCCAACACGAGGTTGGTGACGATGATTGCGATGAAGCTGGCGACAAAGCTCGCTGTCGCGGCACGTCCAACGCCGGTTGCGCCGGCACCGCAATGGAATCCCTTGTAGCAACTGATGAGGCCGATGCAGAGTCCAAACACCACACTTTTGGCGATTCCCGACACCGGCTCCCACCACGTCACAAAGAGACCGGTGAAGTGCCAATAGTCTGGACTGGAGATGCCCTGCACTCGGACACAGATGAACCATGCTCCCCACGAGCCGAGCAGATCGCTGTAGATCGTCAGGAGGGGAGTCATCAGGACGCAGGCCATGACCCGCGGGGCGACCAGCGTTCGAATGGGATCAGCGGCCATCGCTCGCATCGCGTCCAACTGCTCGGTCACTTTCATGGACCCAAGTTCGGCCGCCAGCGCTCCGCCAACCCGACCCGCGACCATGACCGCCGCAAGCACCGGACCGATCTGCTTGGTCACCGCCGCGTTGATGACTCCACCCATGCGATCTTCCTGCCCGATCGCCGCGAACTGGGCGTAGCCCTCAAGCGAGAGGATCATGCCGATGAAGACACCCACGATGGCAACCACCGGCACGCTCGCAACGCCGACGCGAAAGAGTTGTGGGGCAAGTTGGTGCCAGCTCAGCCAGCAACTTGGTCGCACCACCATCCAACGGAAGGTGGAGAAGGCGAAGTCCATGAATCGCCCGAAGCCGCTCAACGTCGCGAAGATCGTCTGACCGACGCCGACGACGCTTCTGGCTGGAGCGAACATGCTGGCAGTCTATACGCAGCGTTCCTGGCGATTCGGTGTTCGGAGGGCGAGAACCGTCAAGGCTCTGGAACGACAATCGGGCCCGGCGTGTGCCGGGCCCGCAAGGGTGATGCGATGAAACTCAGCAGGCAGCGGCCGTCTTAGGGACAGGCACCCCACGCACCAAGGAGGGTCGCGAGATCGCCAGCGTCGACAGTACCGCTGTTGTCAAAGTCTGCTGGTCCCGAACCGCCCCACGAACCCAGGAGCGCCGCAAGATCCGCTGCGTCGACCAGACCGTTGCCGTCGAGGTCGCCCGTGCAGGGCTCGCTGTAGGTGCACTCGGGATTCGGAAGTCCCGGCGACTCGGTCGTCGAGAGCGTTGGGTCGAACGTGCCGAGCGTCCACGTGGAGGTGCTCGGGCAGAAGCGGATTTGGCTCGGTACGAAGTTGCCGTCCGGTCCGACGGTCGTGGTGCTGTAGACCAGTTCGCCACCGGCTGGGCCGATCAGGGCCACCGAGTCGACGATGGAGGTCCACGGCGTGCTGTCCAAGATGCCGTCGTCGTCGGTGTCGAGGTCGGTACCGATGGCACCGGTGAACTGCCACACCAACAGGTGGGTGACCTGATCGGAGTTCTCGAAGAAGAGTCCCGTGGGAATGACGTAGTCGGGAACCGCACCGGCGAGAGTGAAGGTCGACTTCGCGGCCAACAGGAATTCATCCGCAGGAATCATGAAGCCATTGAGCGGCAGCGCCATCTCGACGACGCCCGAACCCTGTGATGCGGCGCCGTCGCCGATCACGACGTAGGTGAGTCCGTTGAGGCTCGTGCCGGCGTCGCCGTAGATCTCAAAGTACTCGTCGTTGTCGGTACCCAACTGATCGATGCGAATCTCGCTCAGCCGCACGGCCGGAGCCGTCGGCGGAACGAAGCACAGCACGTTTGCGGCGGCGACGCATTCGGCGTCCCAAGCGTTGCTGCAGCAGCTTGGATCGGCGACGCAGATGCTGTTGCAGCAGTCGGCGTCGGCGCAGCCTGGCGTCGCAGCCTCGGTGAAGCAGTCCTGAGCGCCCTTGAGTCCGCACGGATTCACCGGCGGGCACGCGATGTTTGCAGCACCGGGCGTGTCGTTGACCAGCGAATCGAAGAGCCCGATCGTCCACGTTCCGTCCGGCGTGCACTTGTAAACGTGCGACGGCGAGAACGGTCCGTCCGGGCCGACCACCGTGGCCGCGTAGCCGCAGTTGAGGTCGGAGGCCGACAGGACGATGCCGTCGATGGTCGAGGCCCACGGCGTCGAGTCGAGCGTGCAGTCGTTGTTGACGTCGAGATCGGTGCCGAGTGAGCCTTGGAAGTTGAACACCAAGAGATGCGTGACTGTGTCACCATCCTCGAAGTTCAACGAATCGCGGATGAGGTCCGGATTTCCGATGGTGAAGGTGCTCTTTGCGACCACGAAGTAGCCGTCCGACGGGATCGTCCCCGAGAGCAGCGTGACGTTCTCGATCACGCCGTTGGAATCGAGACCATCACCAATGACCACGTACGCGACGCCGTTGAGCGAAGTGCCTGGGGCACCGACGATCTCGACATACTCGTCGTTGTCCGCGCCGGACTGGGCGATGCGGAGTTCATTGATCGAGAGCGCGGGGGCAGCGCCGCCCGCGTTGCACTGGGCGAGCGCCGTGCTCACACACGCTGCATCCCAGCCGTTGGTGCAGCAACTCGGATCGATGGCACAGACCAGTGAACAGCAGTCGATGACGTCACAACCAGACGAGGCGTGCTCCTCGAAGCAGCTTCCGACGCCTCCGCAACTGGGGCAGTTAAAGTTCTCGTAGCCGGGAGTGTCGACGCCGATTGAGGGATCAAAGGTGTTCAGCGTCCAGCTCCCGGTGGGGAAGCAGCGGAAGATCGCGCTCGGTGCGAAACCTCCGTCGGGTCCGATGGTGTTGCCGCTGTAGACGAACTCGTTGCCGCCAACACCGGGCGTGCCGATGAGCACGGCAATGGAATCAGCGATCGAACTCCATGGCGTCACGTCCAGCACGCCGTCGTTGTTGGTGTCGAGGTCCTGACCGTTCGTGCCGGTGAAGTCCTTCACCAGAAGATGAGTGACATTGTCGTTGTTCTCGAAGTTGAGGCCGTTGGCGGCGGTGACAAAGTCCGGCGTCGCGCCTTGCAGCGTGAAGGACGGCTCGGTGACCAAGAGGTAACCGTCAGCGGGAATGTTGAGTGCGGAGAGATCGACCACCGCCTCGATGGTGCCCGAGCCACCAGTGCCGTCGCCAATCACCACGTAGGTGTAGCCGGCGAGCGACGCTCCGGCGGGGCCGGAGAGTTCGAAGTATTCGTCGTTGTCGGTCCCCGTCTGATCGATGCGAATCTCGTTGATGAGTACTGGCGCCGGAGTCAACTCGCAGATCGGATTTGCGGCGCCGACGGTGTCATCACCAATGGTCGGATCGGCCGCGCCGATGCGGTACTCGTTGTCGGCGTTCTGGCAGACGTACACGTGTTGCGGAACGTTGCCGCCGTCGGGTCCGACGACGTTCGCCGAGTACACGAAGTCAGCGCTGAAACCATCGGGATCGGGAACGACCACCAAGGCGACGCTGGAGAGGATCGACGACCACGGCAGCACGGGGTCGAGCACGCCATCCTTGTCGGCGTCGACATCGCTGCCGACACTGCCGGTAAAACCGGTGACCAAGAGGTGCGTGACGTTGTCGTTGTCTTCGAAATTGAGGTTCGCCGTGACGTTCGCAACGCCCAGTGCGAAGGTCGATTCGGCGATGACCAGATAGCCGCTTGCCGGTATGGTCACTCCGCTCAGGTCAACGACTGCTTCAATGATGCCGTTCTGAGCCGGGGGCCGGCCGCTCGCAGCGTCGCCGATGACGATGTAGCTGAGACCCTTGAGGCTGGCGCCGGGCGTACCGCGGATCTCGATGTACTCGCTGTTGTCGGGGCCGGGCTGGCCGGTGCGAAGTTCGCTGATCACGAATCCGGCGGGTGCTCCGGCAAAGGCCGAGCCGGTGAGGAGCGAAGCGCTCCCCGCGGCAGCCGCGACGATTGCCGCCAGCGTTGTTCTGTTTCGTACGGACGACATGCAAGACTCCTAAAGGAAGAGCGGTGTGAACGTTTGATGCAACGGGAGGACGACCCGGGCAAAGCGTCGGTGAAAGGGCCGCGATCGAAATGAATCAGACAACGGTTCGTTGCGTGGCGACGGCAACGACTCTTTCTCGAACGCTTCCCCAGACTGAGCGAGTGGCGAAGCGACGAGTCTACTAGGCCAACCACTCCCAGAGAAGCGTCCATCGCCGACAGAGCGCGAGTCTCACCGGTTCCACACGAATCGGGAGGATGCTCCACACACCGGCCCACCAACGACGCGCACCCGGCCTCGGGAGGAGGTCGGGTGCGGTCAATGGATCTGGGATGACGTCAGCGTGCGCCGCGGAGAGTCGTCACACTGGGGAAGCTTCGGGACGGTTGAACCGCCAACAGCAGCCGAAAGGTCGGCGTCCGCGTCTTTCTGCAACTACTTCGTCGGCTCTTGCGGACCGCGAACGGGCTGGCTCGTCCCTGACTTGGCTGGGACCGTTGCCGGCCGGGTTGTCTCGGGAGTGACTTCGCCGCCCGCGGGGATGTCGCTCAGGTTGATGGTGAGCGGGCTGAGGAAGATCTCTACGCGACGGTTCTCTCGCGCACCCTTGGAGCCGTTGGAGACCAGCGGACGGAACTCGCCGTAGCCAGCAACCTGGAAGCGCCCCGCGGAGACGCCGTCACGCACCAGAGTGTCGCGTACCGAGATCGCCCGGTGAGCCGAGAGATGCACGTTGGTCGGATGCTCGGCCTTGACGCGATTGATCGGCTGGTTGTCAGTGTGGCCGACGACCTTCACTTCAAGATTGGACGCGTCTGGCGTGTTCAGGATCGGAGCAAGCTTGCCGAGCACTTCGACCGCCTTGGCACTCAGCTTCACCGAACCGGAATCAAACGTGACATCGCTCTTGAAGCGGAGCATGCCACGCTTGGCATCGAACTCGAAGATGTCCGGGTATTGACTCGCGATGAACGAAATCGCGATGCTCACCGACGCCGGCAGCGGGTTCTCCAAGCTGTTGATCTTCTTGAGGAGCTCTTCGTAGCGGGCCTGCATCGCTTCGAGATTGCCCGATCCGCCAGCCACCATGTCACGAGCGGCGGCGAGGTCGCCTGCTGCCATCGCGAGTTGCGCCCGAAGCGCTTCCTCGTTGGCCCGCGAGGAGTCCAAGTCACCTTGCAGCGTCAGAACCTGCTGCTCCTTGCTGCGGTAAGCGGTCATCAGATCGTCGTACTTCCCCTGCGGAACGCAGCCAGCTAAGCCGGAGAGCAGGAAGAGGCCGGTGAGGGCGGTGAGAAAGCGGGGGGAGTGCATAAAAGGCATGGTGGTGTATTCGGAGGGGGAGCCCAGAATTTGGGAGTGTCGCTGTGCGGTGACCTTGTCTGCATCGGCCGTCCGCGGAAAGTCGGGCGGAGGGCATCAGGGCATCTTCGCGATGCAGAAGCGGTCGGAAGTGTATCGGAAAGGTGGGCCGACGACCGCCAGAGACGGCGCCGCGAAATGCCGAACGCGGGTCGGGTACTGCTGACTGGTAGCGTGTGCGGATTCCATGGTGCCCGCATCGGCGATCTCCCTCACCCCGACCCAGCCCTGCTCGGAGATCCTGCGGCTGGGGGCAGTGGATCTCGCCCCGCGGCTGCTCGGTTGGTTCCTGGTCCGTGACGATGGTGGTAGCAGCCGGGTCGGACGGATCGTCGAGACGGAGGCCTATCCCGGCGGGGCTGATCGGGCGAGTCACACCTTCGATGGGCGACGATCGCCACGCACTCTTCGCAACGCCTCGATGTGGAAAGCCGGCGGGCACGCGTACGTCTACTTCACCTACGGCATGCACTTCTGTTGCAACGTCGTGAGCGGTCCAGTGGATTCGGGTGAGGCAGTCTTGATCCGGGCTGTGCAGCCGCTCGAAGGGCTGGAGGCCATGCGCTCAGCTCGTCAGAAGCCTGGAGGACCGCCCATACGCGACCGTGATCTTGGTCGCGGGCCGGCTCGGCTGTGCGTCGCTCTGGGGATCGACCGATCGAGCGATGGCGTCTGGCTGCTGGGCGACGGTCCGCTCCGGCTTCGCCCGCCGGCCACCGCGGAGGGCCAGGCGGCATGGGCGGCGGAGCCACCTGTCCTGCCATCCATCGCCTGCGGTCCTCGCATCGGAATCGGTTCTGCGGGTCCCTCCGCCCTTGCACCTTGGCGATTTTGGTCGGTTCAGGACCGCTGCTGGGTGAGCGGACCGACCCGCCTGAGGCAGGAGTGTGGCGGCGGAGTCCATCGCGCCGATAGGATTGCCGCTTCCACAGCGACCGCCACCGTATGAGCTCCGCCGAGAACGACACCGATTGGAACGCCATCGCCCGCACCGCGGGCCCTTATCCTCTTGAGGCGTTCGCGTTCGTGCGCGAGGGACTGAACCACACGGTGCAGCGCGTGCACGACGTCGAGCAGGCAGCCGAGGCGATGGCGGGCGAGTTGGCGGGCTCCCAGTCCCACCACGTCACCGGTCAGCAGTTGTGCATGGGCCTGCGGGACTACGCGATCGATCGTTACGGCATGTTGGCGCCGGCGGTGCTGAGCGCCTGGAACGTCCGTCGCACCGACGACTTTGGCCGCATCGTCTTCGCCATGATCGAGCACGGTCTGATGAGTAAGACCGCCGAAGACACGCTGGAAGACTTCCGCGCGGTCTTCGACTTCGACGAGGCGTTTGCGCGGGACGAGTTGCTGCGCCACGTCGGTCGAGCCTGACGCGAGTACGCTGCCCGCATGCCGGATACGAAGGCTCCACTCCCGGACGACATCGATCGACCAACCGACGCGTCGGCGTCGCCCGTATCCCGCATGCATCTATGGCAGATCCAGGGGGTGCGGGATGTGGTTCTCCTCTTTGCGATCTTCTCGATCGTCTACGTCGGCTACTGGATGCGCGACGTCACAGTTCCGCTCCTCATCGCCCTGACGTTGGCGTATCTCTTTGAGCCGGTGGTCCAGCGATTGACGCGACTGCGCGGCATTACGCGCAGCGGTGCGGTGACGATCATTCTCCTCATCGGCGGCGTGGCGCTGACCTTGGGCCTCACGTTCACCGTTCCGATCGTGATTGGACAAACGGTCGGACTGATCAATCGTGTGCGCGATGGCGACTTCTCCAAATTGGCGATGCGAGCGGTTGAATACGCGCCGGAGCAAATTCGCGATGAGCTCAAGCATGCGATCGAATGGGTCAGCTCCCAAAGCCAAAGCCAAAGCCAAAGCCAAAGCCAAAGCCAAAGCCAAAGCCAAAGCCAGAGCCAGAGCCTAAGCCAGCGTCCGGTGCCAACCGAAGCGCAGCTCGCAGAGACTCCCACAGCGATCGAGCCGCCGAGAGAGGCCCGCACGACTGTGCGAGTGAGCGAAGAAGAGGAGCGCGTTCGGGCTTTGGTGCGTTCGGAATTGGAATCCATGGGCCTGATGGCCGGCAGCGGCCTGTCCGAAACACACTCGAGCACGGCGCAGTGGCGCCTGCTCGGTGTCCTCGGCTCGAGCGCACAGCGAGTCAGCGCGATCTTCTTCGCGCTGGTACAGATTTCACTGATCCTCTTTCTCATCCCGTTCTACTTCTGGTTCTTTAGCGTCTCGTTCCCGACGCTGCAAGCGTTCGGCCGGTCGCTGATTCCTGAAAGGAACCGCGATCACATTCTTGAGCTCATCGGAATGATGGATCGCGCGGTATCGGGATTCGTGCGCGGCCGCATCGTCATTGCGGCCATCATGGGTGTCATGTTCTCGATCGGCTGGCTGCTCTGCGGAGTGCCGTACGCGGTGACGCTCGGGTTCTTCGTGGGAGCGCTGTCGCTGGTGCCCTACCTGGGCGGCATCGGCTTACCGCTGGCAATCGGACTTCTCATGTTTGAACAACTCCAGCAGCCCGAAGCAGACCGCATGGGTTGGTGGTCGATGCTCCTTTGGCCGACGCTGGTGTTCGTCGTCGTGCAGACGGTCGAGGGTTATTTGTTGACGCCGATGATCGCCGGCAAGGCCACCGATCTCGATCCGGTGACCATCGTCGTCGCGATCATCGCTGGCGGTTCGGTGGCCGGCATCTACGGCATGCTCCTCGCCATACCGGCGGCCGCGTGCGGCAAGATCGTGATCACCCAAGTCGTCCTGCCGCGCGTGCGAGCGTGGAGCCGCGGCGAAGTCAGCGATCCATTGCCGCTGCAGGCGATCGACGAGTCTGCTCCGTGACCGGCATTCGACGTGCAACCCTTCCTTCTCACGCTGCCTCATGCGCCTCAGCCACCTTCTTCAGGATCTTCCCGTCACGCAGGTCAACGGCTCCGTCGATCCCGACATCCAGAGCCTGACCGACGACAGTCGCGCGGTGAAGCCCGGTTCGCTCTTCATCGCTCGCCCCGGCACGCACGCCGATGGTCGGCGTTTCGTGGACGACGCGATCGCCAAGGGGGCGGTGGCGATCCTCGGTGATGAATCGATGGAACTTCTCGAGCCGCATCGCGAAAGCGTCGCCTTGGCTCGTACGGCGAACCCGGCTCTCGCAGCCGCCTTGGTGGCAGAACGATTTTTCGGCTCGCCGACGCGGCAACTCTCGGTGCTCGGAGTCACCGGCACCAACGGCAAGACGACCATCGCCTACTTCCTGCAGCAGTTTCTCCGCCGGGCAGGGCATCGATGCGGCTTGCTCGGCACCGTCGAAGTGGACGACGGCGCGGGCCGCACACCTTCCAGTCTGACCACGCCCGGTGCGGTGGAGCTCGCCGGACTGTTCGCCCGCATGGTCGCCAACGGCTGCGATCACGCGGCGATGGAAGTTTCCAGCCACGCGTTGCATCAGGGACGAGTCGCGGCCATTCGCTTCTCCTGCGGCATCTTCACCAACCTCACCGGCGATCATCTCGATTACCACGGCACGATGGAGAAGTATGCGGCGGCGAAGGCGATGCTCTTTGAATCTCTTGACTCAGGCGCATTCGCAATCATCAACACGGACGATCCGTGGGCCCATCGCATGATTGCTGCGCTCCATCCAGGGGTTCGCGTCCTGCGTTGTTCGCTCGACGATCCGAACGCTGAGTGCCTGGCGACGATCGACGACGTGTCGCTCGAAGCGATGCGTGTGCGCTTCCGCGGGCCGTGGGGCGAGTTCACCGTTGGATTGCCGCTGGTTGGTCGGCACAACGCGATCAACGCGTTGGAAGCGGCCGCGGCTGCATGGACCTGCGGGGTGAGCGCGACGCACCTCGCCCAAACGCTGGAGCAGTGCGAAGCGCCACCGGGTCGATTGCAGCCTGTTGCCATGCAAGCCGGTGGGGACGCGGGCTACTCGGTGCTCGTCGACTACGCCCACACCGACGACGCGCTCCTCAATGTGTTGACATCGCTGCGCCCCGTCGTTCCTGTCGGCGGCGCTCTGCGGGTCGTCTTTGGTTGCGGCGGCGATCGGGATCGAACGAAGAGACCGCGCATGGCTGCCGTGGCATGCGATCACGCCGATCAGGTGATCGTCACCAGCGACAATCCTCGCACCGAAGATCCGCACGCGATCGTCGAGGACATCCTCAAGGGCGTGCCCGCGGCATCCAAGGGTAAGGTACACGTCGAGGTCGATCGGGCCGCGGCGATCGCCTGGGCCGTCGACCAGGCGGCGCCGGGCGACATCGTCCTGATCGCTGGCAAAGGTCACGAGGACTATCAGATCGTCGGCACCGAGAAGCGGAGCTTTGACGATCGATTGGTGGCACGCGACGCAATGATGCGGCGGAAACTCTTGGTGGGAGGCACGCGATGAGCGACTTTCTCTCGCCCGAGGCAATGCGGGCAGCGACCGGTGGGCGGTGGCTCGTACATCCCGCCGCCGGCGACTCATCGCGGCACTGGCCGCTCGGCGTCAGCATCGATACCCGTGAGTCGCTGCGCGGCAAGGCCTATCTCGCCTTGCGCGGAGAGCGCTTCGATGCCCACGGCTTCTGCGCCGCCGCGGTGCGGGGCGGTGCGACGATGCTGGTGGTCGAGCGCATGCCTGCCGATGTTGCAGCGGACATCGGGGAGCATGTCGCGATTCTGGAAGTGCGGGACACCCGGACCGCGCTCGCGGATCTCGCGCGAGCATGGCGAGCCGAACTTACGGACACGCGGGTCATCGCGGTGACCGGATCGGCGGGCAAGACCACGACGCGTCGACTGATCGAGGGCGTGCTCGCGACCGAACTCTCGGGATCCGCGAGTCC
>JBBQCR010000048.1:0-13234 GCA_038318935.1 Phycisphaerales bacterium | reverse complement strand
CATCGATGGCAGTGAAGTTACGGAGCGCGCCTCTGTCATCATCGATCAGATCGCGCTCACCGCGACCGATCTCTCGACCGTCGGCGACTCGCAGAGCGCATCTGGCGGCGCGATCGATATGACCGCGCGCGTGGCAGGTTCTGGACGGTTGGCTGTCAAGGGAACCGTTGATCCCTTTCGCACGCCGATGGTCGCCGACCTGAACATCACCATCGCTGAAGCACCGATCCCGCCGACGAATCCGATCGCTTCACGGTATGTGGGATGGATGATTACCGCTGGCCGACTGAATGCCGAGATCCCTACGACTGTGCAGAGTGGCAAGGTCAAGGGGACGCTGAAGTTCATGCTCGATGGCGTGGAGCTCGGCGGGCGATCGAAGGCCCAAGGCGCGCCCGATCTTCCGCTCGATTTCGCGCTGGCGATCATGCAGGATTCGAAGGGCCAGGTGAAGGGCAACATTCCATTCGCCGGCGACGCGACGTCGCCAGACTTCACACTCAGCGGCCTCATCGTCGATGTGATCTTCTCCTTCATCGGGAAGATCGCCACTGCTCCTTTCAGTCTGATCGCCTCGGCGCTTGAGGGGGCTGGCGACACGGATCTCTCGATGCTTCCGTTCCAGCCAGGATCGGCGGGTCTCGACTCTGAATCGCTGAAGACGGTCGATCTCCTCACCAAGGCAATCAACGATCGTCCAGGACTGAGCGTGACGATTCGCGGCCAGTACGCGACCGATCTCGACGAGCGGGCCATCCGTCTGTCGTTGCTCAAGGCGTTCGTGGCCGACAAGGCCCGCAATTCGTTTCCTTCGCGCAAAACTGTCGACGACAAGCTCTACCGCGAATGGATCGAAGATCTCTGGCGCGACACGCCGACCGGTGCGGCCGCCCGCAAGGCGAAGACTCCGACGACCTTCAACGTCATGGAGGACACGATGCTGGCGACGATGCCGTTCGAGGCGGTGATGCTGCGCGATCTCGCGAAGCGCCGTGCTGACTCGGTCGTCGCGGCGTTCGCCGGTGCTGGCATCGCCGAGGGTCGAGTGATCGGTTCACTCGCCGCAGACGACGCGATCGTTCAGGGAAAGCCGCAAGCGGCCATCGAGTTGGGACTCACAGGTACAGAAAAGTCCGCGCCGCCAGCTTCGGCACCGTGAACGGCGTCGCTGGTCGTCGTGTACGCTTGGGCCGATGGTCCCCGACTTCTTGGCGCCATGGTTCGTCGCTGCGGTCGTTTCGCTCGTGGTCGGCTCGCTCGTCCTCGGCTGCGCGGCGGACGCCGCGATGATCACGGGACTTGTCTGCCTCACGGTCCTGGGATTGCTGACCCCCGCACAGGCCGCGTCGGGATTCGCCAACGAAGGAATGCTGACCGTCGCCATTCTGTATGTGGTGGTCGCCGGACTTCGCTCGACAGGGGCGATTGCTCGGCTCACCGGCGGACTCTTCCGACCGGTCGGCAGCGAGCGGGTCGCACTGCTTCGGATGTGCCTGCCGGTCGCGGCCGTCAGCGGATTCCTCAACAACACACCGATCGTCGCGGTGCTCATTCCGGTCGTCAGTGACTGGGCGAAGCGATCACGCATTCCGGTGAGTCGGCTACTCATGCCGCTGAGCTTCGCGACGATCCTTGGCGGTACCGTCACGCTGATTGGTACCTCGACGAACCTTGTCGTCAACGGTCTGCTGCGCGATCGTCTCAGCGGTACCGCCGTCCCCGACGGATTGCGACTCCTTGGCTTCTTCGAACTTGCCTGGATCGGCATTCCGCTCGCGTGCTTGGGCATCGTCTATCTCATCGTCTTCGCGCCGCTGCTGCTGCCTGTCCGCACCCCGGTGCTCGAACCCGAGGCGGATCCGAGGCGCTACACGTCGCGCCTGCGAGTCATCAAGGACGGTCCGCTCGCGAACCGCTCCGTCGAGCAGGCGGGTTTGCGGCGTCTGCCTGGTCTCTTCCTCGTGGAGATCGAGCGCGGAGGCGACATGCTTCCGGCTCCAGGCCCGGACACGATGCTGCGCGGCGACGACATTCTCGTCTTCGCGGGCGTGCTTGAGACCATTCGAGAAATGCTCTCGATGCGCGGCCTCGTCAGCGCCGACGACGCCCCGCGTCCAGCGACACCTGGACGGTCACTTGTGGAAGCGGTCGTGAGTACTTCCTTTCCCGGGCTTGGCCAGTCCATTCGTGCGTTCGGATTTCGCGGAAGGTACGACGCTGCGGTACTGGCCGTGGCTCGCGATGGCGAGCGCGTACCTGGTCGCATCGGCGACGTCGTGCTCCAGCCTGGTGACACGTTGTTGATCGAGTCGTCGCCCGAGTTCGTCGAGCGCTGGCGCGACAGCCGCGACTTCTTCCTGGTTGGTCGTGTCGACTCGGATGCCGCGTTGACCCACGGGAAGGCATGGATCGCGATTCTCATTCTTGTCGGCATGGTGGTGTTCGCAACGCTGCGGAGCGACATGCTGAGCGCCGCGGCGCTTGCGGCCGGTGCGATGCTCCTCACCCGTTGCGTGACACCAACGCAGGCCCGCGCGTCGCTTGATCTCTCGACGCTTCTCGTCATCGCGGCGAGCCTCGGTATCTCGAAGGCGGTCGAATCCAGCGGGCTCGGGACATCCGTCGGAAGCGCAATCGTGTCGTTTGCGCAGGGCAATGCAATCGCGTCGCTCGTAGCGATGTATCTCGCAACCATGCTCTTCACAGCCCTCGTCAGCAACGGGGCCGCGGCCGCGATCATGTTTCCACTGGCCCTGGGTGTCGCGACGCAATTGCACGCAGATCCCATGCCGTATGTGCTTGCGATTCTCTTCGCCGCCAGCGCCGACTTTGCGACTCCGATCGGGTATCAGACCAACCTGATGGTCTATGGACCGGGCGGCTATCGCTTCACCGACTATGTGCGCTTCGGCATGCCGCTGAACGCACTGTCCTGTGCTGTGACGTCGATCGGACTTTCAATTGTCTATCACCTCTGAGTGCGGTCATCAGCCGCATAAGGGTGCCCGCGTCCAGCGCAAGGCGACTCGAATCCGGGCCGCGAGTTCGATCATCGCACAGGGTTTGGTGACCACGTCGACCGCACCTTCGTCCAAAGCGCGTACGCGATCGATCGGTTGGCTGAACGTGCTCGTCATAATGACCGGAATGGACGCAGTACGAGCATCGGCCTGCAACTCGCGAAGGACGCCGTACGCGTCGGTATCGGGCAGTTCCATCTCCAGGACGATGACATCCGGACGACCGTTCCTTGCCAGTCGCAGGCCTTCTTCACCATCCGAAGCGACCATCAACTGGTAGTCATCCTGCCCGAGCCTCGTTGCGAAGACCCGGTGGACTAACTCGCTGCCGTCGATGACGAGGAGCCGTGGACGATGCTCGATCAATTGGCTCATGGAGGGGACTCTCCCGACTCTAGACGGGACCGTTGCAGCGTTCGGATCACGAACTGAATGGAGAACTCTGGGCAGCCGCCGTTCTTTCCATCGATCAATCAATTGACACGCCTGCATCGGCCGAATGAGGATTGCAGCTTCAAGAGACTCGACGTCCTCGGTGCCGATGACGACACTTGCGACATGTCGTCAACCGTTGTCTCCATCGCGTCGCTCCATGTCTATCCCGTCAAGGGCGCCGGGGGATTCTCTCCATCGCGGTGGCCGCTCGAAGAGCGCGGCCTGCGACACGATCGGCGTTTCATGCTCGTCGGGCTCGACGGCGTTTGCATCACCCAACGGGACTGCCCATCGCTCGCTCGCGTCGCCGTGTGCGTCGAGGGGCAGGATTTGCGTATCGACGCGAATGGATGCGTCACGGTTTCAGTCGAGCCAACGACGGGCGACACGATGCCAACGCGCGTGTGGGACGACTCGGTTGAAGCGGTTCTTCCGTCGCCAGAGGCAGATCGGCTCCTCACGCGATTCCTCGGGCGGCCCTGTCGACTCGCCTATCTTCCCGAGTCCGCGCAGCGTGTGTCCGATGCAAAGCGAGGCGAGCCGGTGCGGCGCATGAGCTTCGCCGACGGCGCGCCGGTATTGATCGTCGCACAGAGCGCGGTCGAAGAGCTCAATGCGCGGCTCGTGGCGCGCGGCGCTCCATCAGTCACCATTGATCGGTTTCGCCCCAACATCGTTGTGCGCGGAAATGTGCAAGGCGACGATGATCTGTGGACGCGATGTCGCATTGGCGATGCCATCATGCGCGTCTCGACTGCGTGCAAGCGATGTCAGGTGGTCACCATCGATCAGACGACCGGGGCGCTCATGGGAGTCGAGCCGTTGCGAACGTTGGCCGAGTACCGTCGTCAGGACGATGGCATCGTGTTCGGGCGACACGCTCTGGTCGATCATCGTGGCGACATCGCCGTCGGCGACGTCATGATCGTTGCGTGACCGGCTGTCCGGTTCAGAGCGACGCGACGATCGCAATCGTCCGTTCGATTTCCTCTGCCGTGTTGTAGTGGACGGCACTGACGCGTGCGACGCCTTCATCCGTATCGATGCCGAGGGCTTCACAGAGGCGAAACGCGTACATGTGCCCGTTGCGGATAGCGACGTTCGCATCGCGCAGAGCCTTGACTACCGCGGTCGGGCGGTGGCGTGCGTGCGTGAAGCTCACCGTCGGAACGCGGTCGGCTGCTCCAGTCGAGCTGGGTCCGACGATTCG
The DNA here is from genome assembly GCA_038318935.1 of Phycisphaerales bacterium. Lineage (GTDB taxonomy): Bacteria > Planctomycetota > Phycisphaerae > Phycisphaerales > SM1A02 > JAEUIT01. The sequence continues at coordinate 8,569 of JBBQCR010000048.1, read as the reverse complement.
CACGCCGTCAATCGCAGCGAGCCCTTCGACCAGACGCTGCTGCAGCGGAACTTCCAACTCCGTCATCCGTTGAAAGGCTCGATCGACAACATCACGATTCGCCGCTGCCTGCTCGTCCTCGCCGGCCACAAATGCAAGGTAGCGACTCAAGGCCAGGATTGCCGCACAACCTTCGTGGCATGCCCCACCCAGTTCGAACTTGTAGGGAATGCGATCCTTCGGAATGAAGACGTGGTTCGGCCCTTCCAACTCGGCAATCGCATCGACTCGTCCGTACAGGCCTCCCATGTGCGGCCCGAACACCTTGTATGTCGAGTACACGTACCAGTCGACGTCCCATGCCGCCACGTCGATCACTCGATGCGGCGCGAACGCCACACCATCGACGAAGACACGGGCCCCGACTCGATGGGCACGACGCGTGATTTCACGCACATCGGCAATCGCCCCGAGGAGATTTGACACGTGCGGAAACGCGACGAGCCGCGTGCGCTCGTTGAGGACTTCATCGAGACCCGCAAGCGTGCAGTCCATTCGATCGCGGTCTACCTTCCACCACCGGATCCGGGCCCCGCGACGCTCGAGTCGCAACCAGGGGCCGACGTTGGCCTCATGACCGGTTTCGGCGATGACGATCTCGTCGCCAGGACGAATCGTGTCGGCGTAGCAACCCGCGATCAGGTAGCACAGTTGGGTCGTCGACGGACCGAGGATCGCATGACCGACCCCGTTGCCGTTCATGACGGTGTTGACGAATAAATGCGCCGCGTCCACCGTCGCGGTGGCGACGTTGGACATCTCGTATCCAGCGCCGAGTTGCACGTAGCTCTCAAGCATGTACGAGCGGATGGCATCTGCAACATCGATCGGCACCTGCGAGCCACCCGCGTTCTCAAGGAGCGTGGTCACTCCGCGCAGGGCGGGAAAACGGCCTCGGATGGCGTCAATTCCGGGAAGAGCGGTCGGCATCGTCGCGAGTGTACGAAGTGGAACTGCTGATGAGGATCTCACCGCACTCGGGGCATCGCGCCGACGCTTGCTGTTGACCGTGCGGACCGAGCAATTCGTATCCGCAGTGGACACACGTCGCGTACAGCGGCGGAGGCGAACCGGCCCGCCGCACGGTTTGGGTCAGCGCTGCCGCGACCGCGCCGAACACCATGCAACCGAATGCAGCAGCGACGAGGATCGGACTCACCTGGGCTGCGACGAACGGAACGCTCCAACTCCAGAATCGCGGTTGCGCCAGCAGGAGACGAGCGACGGTGAAGCCCACCACCACCAGCAGTCCCCCTCCGATTGCCGTTCGATACCGAGGAAACACCACAGCTCCCGCGATGCTGGCGAGCGGAAGGAGCAGATTCACCGCCACAAGATTGCCGATGCCTGCCCGCCCCACCATCGAGGCTGCAATCTGCTGAAGTGGCGCGAATCCGATGATGGCCCCCGTCGCAGCGGTGGCGAGCAGCATCAGCGGTTCGATCGATGGAGGTATGTATCGCATCGCGGGGCGAGGTGCTAAGAGTGAAAGGCCGGAGGTTCGCCCACGCGAACCTCCGGCCTTTTTGTTGCAGTCGGGATCGGCTTACTTCGTGCCGAGCGCTGCGTTCACTTCCTTCGTCAGCGTCTCGACCAGATTCGCGTCGAAACCGACGTGCATCGCGGCGACCTTGCCGTCCGGTCCGATGATGACGAACGCTGGAATGCCGGTGAAGCCATACGACTCGATGTACTTGTTCTCTGGATCAACGAGGGTGGTCATCATGAACTTCTGGTCGGCCCAGAAGTCGGTGATCTTCTTTGTTCGATCTGCGCCCTTCTCGTCCTGCCAGACATTGACCGGACGCACCACGACCTTGTCGTTGGATTGCATCGAATCCGCGAACTTCTGGAGCAGCGGCAGTCCCTTGCGGCACGGACCGCACCAGGTCGCCCAGAAGTCGAGCACAATGACCTTGCCGGTCATCGACGCGAGATTGACTTCCGAGCCGTCGATGGTCATGAGAGGAATACTCGGAGCGGCATCGCCGACCTTGAGCTTCATTTCCGGTTCGCTCTTGCCGCCAGAATCCATGAGATCCATGACCGTCGGCACCGAGGTTCGGGCACCTCGCTCGAAGGTGATGGGCGGATCAAGCTTGTCAGCTACGGTGTTGGTGACGTCGAGCTCGATACTGACCACGAAACCTTCAGGCGCTCCCGGCGGCATGAGCGTCGCTCGCATTCCCTTCTGCAGCTTGGTGGCGGCATCGAATGAAACGACCATCTCTCCACCCTGACCGGCGAGAAGCACCTCGTCGGCGCCGCCTGCGGTCCGGGCTCCCACGATCTTCGTGTCCTGCATGAAGAGGCTGCCCAGTTGAGTGGCCAGCTTGTCGACGGCCACGCCATCACGCATCGACAGCGCAGCGGTCGGCATCGAGAAGTCCGGCAACAGCGAACCGAGCGTCGCTGAGAGCGAACCCTCGATCTTCTTCTCGACATACTTGTCGGCCGGCTGGTCAGGAACGAAGTAGGCCATACCGTCGACCGCGACGATCATGACGCCCGGGCTCGTCATTCGGAACGAATCCTTCGGACCGTATGCAGCCTTCATGTCCTGCTTGTTGCTCTCTCCGCCCGGCATGCCCACGTTGACCGAGATGCTCTCGGTGAGCGTCGGCGCGGCCTGATAGGCCTTCGTCGAGGCGGTGAAGATGGCTTCGCCCCTCTTCACCGCGTCCGCCGAACGATCGGCCTCGCCAAAGTCCTTGCTGGCCTTTGGTGGTGCGACCGGTTTCGCCGGGGCGGCTGGCGCCGCAGGAGCTGGCGCTGGCGCGCCACCCTGAGCAAGTGCGGAAAGTGTCAAACCCGAAATGGTGATCGACGTGGCGATCACGGCGACAAGACGACTGCGCATGAATTCTCCGAAATGGGGCGAAACGCGGCCGCGAAGGCGGGCGGTGCTATCGGAACGATACCGAGAGGCTGCGATGAATGCGTCGATCGCCCCTCGGCCATTGCCGGGGCTTGAACGAACGACCGGCGACCGAGTTCGCCTCGGCCGCCGGTCGATTGATCACGCTGAGACAGAACCCGTTACGGGCAGGGACCCCATGCGCCCAGCAGAATCGCCAGATCTCCTGCGAGACCGCCCCACTTTCGTGGGCAGGTTGATTGTGCCGCCTCCGACATGGATGCGGAAGCAACACACAATGACGCGACCGCGAGGGCAGCGCCTTTCTTGATGAGTCTTTCCACTGGATTCTCCTTGTTGTACAGAATCGGGTCGAGCTCCGACGATCCGACAAAGACATCACGAGGGAGCTTGTGCACGGAAACTGACAGTGCGCGACACTTCGATGCACCGACTGCAATGAAAGTGGTCGTTCGGTGATGCTGCCCAAGTCAACGACAACGCTCGGCCGAAGCCGAGCGTTGTCTGGACGTGAGCTTGTCGCGTGACGCGATGTTCGATGCGTTACGGGCAGGCGCCCCAACCCTGCAAGACGAACGCGAGATCGATCGCGTTGACGACGCCGTCGCCATCAACGTCACCCTCTGCACTACCCCATCCGCCGAGCAGTGTGGCGAGATCAAGCGGCCCAACCGCGCCGTCGCCATCAAGATCACCGGGACACGCGGTGGAACCCGCGGGCTGTACCTGAAAGCGACTCACGACGGTTGGTCGTCGATCGACGATCGGCTGCGGATCCGCCAGCAGTTCTGCGGCGGTGTAGGGATCGATGCCAAACGTCGTCACGGTCAAGGCCTTCGTGCCCTGATCGATATCGAACTCCGTCCAGCCGTAGGTATGCGTGGGCACGTAACTGCCTTCGAGCAGCGTCGCGTTGAGCGGGCCGTTCTCAAGACCGAGAGCGTCGTATCCGAGCGGCGCGATCGTCTGATTCACCACGCTCCGCACGAACGCGTCCTTCCCCGGCGTCGGCAGCGACTGGTAGAAGGCAACCTGTTGCGGTGAGAGGAGCCCAACCGCAGCGCCCAGTGCGACCACTGTCGGACCGAACGGAGCGTCAAACGCCACCGATCCCGTTGTGATCTCAAAGCTGCCGGTAGGGATCTGCGGTGCAAACGGTGCGGTTTGATAGGTGATGTCGTTGACCAGCGTGCCGTGGATGTCGGCAGCGACGAAGACCACGTTCTCGATCCCTTGGGCCGCAACGAATGCAAGAATCTCGCTGCGCTCAGCGGCGTACCCCTCAAAACGATCGCTCGCAGCGAGAACGCCGAGATTCTGTATCGGCTCGGGCACAAGGATGAACTTCCAGGTGATTCCGCTTTGTTGCGCGTCGAGCAGGTCGGACTTCAGCGCCGCCTTCTGAGGGCCGCCGAGCATGGTGCGAGACGGATCGAACGACGCAACGAGGAACGCCCCGATCTGGAGCGGATCGGCTGGATTGGTGACGCCAGGGAGCTCCTTGTCTCGGAATGAACGGGCGTCGAGGAGAAACATCGCCGCGTCGTTTCCAAAGGTGCGATACCGATAGAGATTCGGCCGACCATCAAACCTGGGGTCACCGGTGCGGGACCATGTGGACTCTGCGATGGCGTTGTACTCGCCGAAGGCTTGCAGCCCATTCGCGTAGATCTGCGTCTGATTGACGTACGCCGGCATGGAGGTCACGGCCTGCTCGACCGACTCCCATGGCACCAGCTTGAAGTTGGTGTTGATATTGACGATCTCTCCCTCGTCGTCGACGAGAACCGCTGGGAGATTGTCTCCGTCCTGAACCACCAGCAAGCCGTTCGGGAACGCGCTGCCCAGTGGCGAGGCGACGATCTCCGCGCCGTCGCAATGCTGCACGCTATCGATACCATCCGCGCCAGCGATGGTGAATCGCCCCACCAGCACGTTGTCGGTGCGACCATACGCGACGAACGTGTTGTCGCCTTGACTCGACGCGATGAGCCAGCCTTGACCGCCAGCGGTCGGATGGATCGCGAGCCCCTCGACGTCCGCGGTGATCGACGTGCCGGGACCAGCGGCCCCGCCGAAACTCTTCACCCGATCGATGAGGACAGGTGCTGTCGCCGACGAAGGCGAAGCATCGGTCCGCCAGATGCCCACCTGCTCCTGGGCCAAATAGACAACTCCAAATTCAGCGTCGGTGGTTATCCCCTCAACTTGCGGATTGTCGGGGCTCCAGCCCTCGAAGCTCGACGGCAATGCGATCGTACGGGCGAGCGTCCAACCGACCGTTCCGGCGTTGTCGACCAGCTCAAGCTGTGCGACGGTCGACTTCTTGCGGCGACTTACGAACACGTACTGCGTGCCGCTTGCGCCGTCGCGATACGCGGCAAGCCCATACGCGGTCTTTTGTTCACCGATCGGCGAGCTCGGGAAGATGCGCCCCATCATCGGATCGGTCACGTCGGAGAGCGTGCGAGTGAGCGGATCTATCGCAAAGACCACCAGCAGGTCGTTCTGCCGATCACTCACCACCGCAAGATCGGTCGACACTCCGCCGAGGGAGAAACCCGACACGATGTCGACGTTGTTGTAGCGCACGTCACCGGGCAGGACTTCTTGCAGGACGGTTCCCGACAGATCGAACACGGACAGACCGCCATCCTTTTTCGTCGCAACGATGATGGAGAGCGATGCGTCGGTTGGATGAACCCACACGGCAGGATCGTCGCTGTCGGCGAAGTTGCCACGTGGCGAGTCGAGTGCCGCAGGACTCTCGACGGTCGCGATCGCGGTTGCGAAGAGCGGCTCGCCATCGGGACTCGCTCCACCGGCGAAATCGTTGGTCACCTCGTGATCATCGATCATCGAGAAGATCGGCACGACGCTCTGCAGGTCCGCCCAGGCATTGAGTCCATATCGCTCCGAGTAGACCTCGTTGTGCTTGGCCCGAAACTCATCGAGGCTGAGGCACTGCGGGGTCGGGACGTCCGGCGAGGCGTAATCGGCATAGATCGTGTCGCCGAACTTCACCATGAACTCAAGATCGCGATCCTTTGCGTTGGAGATCGCCGGATATGGGGCGAGCTCACCTCGCCAGTCGCCGGTGACGCCGAACCGCAAGCCACCGCTCACTCCCCGATCGCGCGACGTGCGGAACGAACCACTCACCGCGATACCCGAGGCGTCGGTCGCTCGGAACGCGTAGGTCGTGCCAGACAGGAGGCCGGCGACGTAGGCCTTCGCGGGAACGAGCGGAGTTGGTGACACAACGATCGTCGAACCATCAATCGTCGCGAAAGTCGGATCCTTGCTCCATTCAAAGGTGACGGCGCCGCCAGCAGCAGCGCGAGCCCAGAGGACTGCGCTGCTGGAGGAGACATCACCTGCAGAGACGGCGTTGGGGAACTGTGGGGGCGCGGCGAGAGCAACGGTTGTTGCGATCGATGTGAACGCGAGAACGCTGGCGAGCAGACGCGATGGACGCATGGGTTTCTCCTTCGGAATGGCGGAACCGTACTGGGTCCAACGCGTGAATCCGATTGCGTCGCTGTGATGGTTGCGCGAGGATCCTGCACGCGCGTTGACGAAAAGAAAACACGCCGCTCGTGGCGGCGTGTCGTGTCGATTGGGAGATCGCTCGGTTGTCTCGCTTACGCGGTCGCCCGAGCTCGTGACGCGAGACGGTCCTTCGAAGGGAGGCGAACCTTCTTCGCAAGACCGAAGATCTGGAGCGAGCGAATGATGATCCAGCTCAGGTCGAACTGCCACCACTTCAAGCCGTGTCGAGCGCTGGCGGGGAATGCGTGGTGGTTGTTGTGCCAACCTTCACCAAATCCCAGAATGCCCATCACCGGATTGTTGCGGCTTTCGTCACCTGAACGGTAGTCGCGACGACCCCAGATGTGGCACACCGAGTTGATGCTCCACGTCACGTGGTGCAGCACCGCGATTCGCGCGAAGCCGCCCCAAAGCATGCCCAGCGCCGCGCCGGTCCAACTCATAGTGACGAGCCCTGCGACGACCGCGGGCAACAGGATCCCCAGGACCACCCACACCGGGAACATCCGATTGATCCACATGGTCACCGGGTCCGCCAACAGATCGGGGACGTACCGCTCAGCATCGGGCAGGTCTCGTGCCAAAAGCCAGCCGACGTGGGCGTGAAAGAAGCCCTTGACCCAACCCACGACGCCCTTTTCGCGACCGGCGTGCGGTGAGTGGGGATCGCCCTCCTCGTCGGAGAACTGATGGTGACGACGATGCGTCGCGCACCACCAGACGATCGGCCCCTGAACGGCCATGCCGCCGCAAATGGCGAAGAACCACGCGACCGGTCCACGGGTTTCAAATGACTTGTGGGTGTACAGACGGTGGTACCCGATGGTGATCCCAAGGCCGGTGATCACGTACATCGAGCCGAGAAGGACAAGGTCAAGCCAATTGAACCACCCGCCCCACGCGAGCACCATTGCCGCGACCAAGGCGATCGGCGGGAATACCACTGCAACGATGGTCGCTATCTTCACGCCGCGCGTCGTCGGACGCGGGGCTGCATCAGCGGCGACTTCGGGAACGTCGAGAAGTGCCGTCAATTTGTCGAGAACCACAACACTGCCGTCGGCCGATTCTTGAAACACAAGCGCTCCTTCATTTCGGGCCATCCGTCCTGTCTGGCCCGCGGGCCTGTCTGGAGAGACAACCTGTTCGGAGGAGTCGCGTCCGCGCGGACGTGTTGCTCCTTCGGGAGAATCGGGAGCGTAGACGTTCAGATCGGAAATGTGGGCGAGTTACGCTCCGAATTGATCCGATTCGTGCGGTCGCGTGGCTGGCATGTCGACGAGCAACGTTCGCTGTTCAGAATGGCCGTTCGTTGCGATGCCCGACGCTGCACAACTCGACCGAGAGTTCGATCGACCCCGGCCCTCGCTCGGCCTTGACAGCTCAGAACCCATCCGGTCGCTCAGGACCGTCGTGCGAACCGAGACCCCTGCTCGCCTTGCGACGACCACCAGGTGCTGCGGCCGTGAGGCCTTTTCCTCACGCGGACCAAGCACCCAACAGCATTGCGAGGTCACTGCCGCCGACTGCTCCATCGCCATCGAGGTCGAAGGCGAGATCGGACCCTCCCCAAGCGCCCAGGAACAGCGCGAGGTCAGCCGGACCGACCGAACCATCGGCATTGAAGTCCGCGGGGGCCCGCTTGATCAGTTCGAACGCTCGTTGCAGCCCGAAGTGCTTGCCGACGCCGACAATTCGGCCCGCGCCGTCGATTGCGTTGGCTCGCGTCAGATGCCAACCAGCGTTCGGATCGATCCGGGTGTTCAGATTGATGATGCCGCCATCCCACAGGCAGGCGTTGTCGTCGGAGTTGCCCACGATGACACCGTACATGTTGATACAGGTCGCGGCGCTCACCGCAGTCGGAGTGATCGCGCCGAGATCGCTCTTGGAGGCGAGGTTGCCATCAACCGTCAATGACCAGAGTGTCGCGTGCGGCGTGCCGTTCGCGAGGTCGCTGATACCGACGACCCACTGGCCGTTGATGTCGAGCGCCCGACCACTTGTACCACCGAGCGTGCCGAGATCCAGCATGCTCGTGCCTCGATAGACGAATGGATGGGTGGTGGCGTTGGCGAGTTGCGACTGGCCGACAACCCA
>JBBQCR010000047.1:0-13435 GCA_038318935.1 Phycisphaerales bacterium | reverse complement strand
AGTCGGCTGATCGCGACGGCAGGATCTTTCATGTAGTACAAGACCTCGCATGCCACGACCAACCCGAATTGCTTGCGAAGGTGCTGTGTCGGGATCGTGAAGACGTCGCAAGCTTCGAACGTCTGGGAAGGACATCGCCGTCTAGCTCGTTCTACAGCCCGCTGACTTATGTCGATTCCCACAAGCCGATCGGCTAGCTGAGCCAGATGGACCGACTGATGCCCCTCACCCGATCCGACCTCTAGGATGCTATCGACACGCCCAAGGTGCTGAGCGATCAGTGTGTTGATAGCTACAAATCGAGCCTGCTCTTTGGGCGAGGACATTTCCCATGGGTCTTCAATTCGATAGAGCGAATCAAGTGACCTATGTCGATCCGAGTAGCTCGTTCCCCTGAGCTTGATTCGCTTCCAAATCGAGCGGAGATACCTTCTCACGGGTGGCAGCCTCTCTTACAACGGCACGATGTGCACTTGGTCCCAATCATGATCCGCCTTGCTGAAGAACCACTTGCCCGCGTCCTGAGAAACTTCTTGCACCAATCTCGGGTCAGTAGATACCAGCGTTGGTTTCATGGTTCGAGTCTTCGCAAAGCAAGCTCGGCGAAGAGCTGCCACCACGTCAGGTGCAGAAGCAGCGGCATCGACCAGTTCTACTCGCCCGGTGAAGTGCCGTATCGCATGATGAACGAGCGCGTCCAAGATCTCCCGATCGGCGGTGAGCGACAGAATATCGACTATTGTCCCGACCGGCATTTCACCTGCATGAAACACCCGAAGTACAACCATCCCTGCCGTCTGCGCACCTCGAGTAGCTCGGAACATCTCATACTGGAGGTCGGGTGATTTACAGAATCTCCACTGCATGAACTCTGGCGAGCGCTCGAAGAGATTCTGCCTGTCCTGACCGAGCCGAACCAAGAAGTCGCAATCCGATGCATTCAGCTCAGGAGCTTCTGTGACTTGGATTTGGGAGCGAGGAGTTCGGTGAAGCAATCGTGCCGCAGCACTCCACGCATTGCAGAGGCCACAGCAGATTGCAGGGACGATCGGAAATCGGAGCGCCGCTCGTGTGAAGGAGTTGAGGCGCGGCCGATTCTTGGTTCGATGTCGGAGGTACCGAGATGCTGTTCCGCGAGTCACATGCAGTGGTCGGTCCAACTGGATGACGGAGCCGAGCGTCACGCAGCCGTGCTTCTCAATGATCCGTCGTGTCGCAGGTGCCATCGTCAAGGTGACCATGGTCTCAAACTCGTTGGCGACGCGTTCGTGGATGCGGTGCCCGAGACCTTGCCCGCGATACTCTGGTCGAACCATGACATCGACGACCCAGCCCGCGCGATGTCGATGTCCTCGCGATAGCAGATTGCCTTCTTGAACCGCGATGGCTCCCGCAACGAGGCCACGCGCTTTATCGATCGCAATCCAGTAGGGACATAGCCCCGACTGCCGCACGGGGTTTTCCAAAAATTGCCAGTCGAATCGCCTCCCCATCTTGAAGGGGGCGAGGTCTTCGTACGTTGCGTTAATGAACTCATCGACGAGCGGGCGGTCGGCAGGTGTCGCGCGCCGAATCTCAATGTCCGCGCCGCCCGGGCGGGGCAGTGCGCTCGACGCCGTCGGCGCAGCCAGTTGGTTCCTCACTGGATTCACGAGACGTTCCTCTCCGCGTCCTGCGGCGACCACGGAGGGTAACCCGAGAGCCACTCGCGTCGCCGGCGAAATATCTCTTCCCACAACTGCGCCTTCTCCCTCTTTATCGGATCGCGGAGGAACGCCCCCAAAGCGCGGTACGCCATGGAGCGCACTGCTGGCGACACTTGGAGGAGCGTGAGGCCTAGCCAACGTCGAATCGGCCCCCAATGGAGACGCACAAACGTGCACTTCCCGCGAAGGACCTTTATCGACTTCTCAACTCGAATTGGGTCCGACTGACTCTCCAGATGGACGAGTGTCGCGGTCGGTGTGATCCTTGGGCGGAATCCTCGCCTACACGCTCGGTAGTTGAGATCCGCCTCCTCGGCATACATGAAGTATCGGGGATCGAATCCGCCCAATTCCCGCCAGAGCGATCGCGAAATGAGGAGGAAGCAACCAGTCACAATGTCGACTTCGCGCTCGCTATCCCTTTGCCACCTGCCGTAAGTCTCGGGGCTGAAAAACTCCGATCGCTTGAGCGCGGCTGAGAGCCCGAGCATCTGAAGGACGATCGATCGGATCGACATGAATCCCCAACACGACGTCGGGTTCAGGCTTCGGTCACCGTAGAGTGTCCGGCCACCCCAGATTCCGGCGTGCGGAGTCCGCCTCGCGCAGGCGACAACTGCGGCGATTGCATCGTCCAGCAGCAGCGTGTCCGGGTTCAGCAGGAGGAGATATTCACCAACCGCCTCTTGTGCAGCAAGGTTATTCGCCCTTGCAAAGCCTAAGTTCTCCCCTGCCGATATGAGCCGAACGTCAGGGAATTCCCGGCTGATCGCGTCCGCCGAGCCATCCGTCGACGCATTGTCTATGACGATGATTTGCAGGCGTAGCGTCAAGCAGTGCTTCAGGACGCTGCGCAGACACGCGATCGTAATGTCGCGAGTGTTGAAGCTCACAACGATCACGGTGACGTCGGGGCCCGGCGTGACTTGGTTGCTGCTCATGTTGCACGCCACCTTGGAGTTCCGAAGCGGCGGCGCTGACGCATCATCTCCATCGCTTTATCGCCCTCCTGAGGGCATCTCTCCAAGTGATCTTCGGATGTTGTAGGAGCCGGCGAATCTCATCGGCACCGCATCGTTCGCCGATCGAATTCCGGGCCGCGGCGAATCTACCCGGACGCGCCCATCCGCCGTCGCTAGTGTACACACGCGAGTAAGCGGCGATCTCAAGCTCGTTCAAGGTGCGCCGGTCGTAAGCGCCGAACGGGCATGCTGCATTAACAACTGCGAGGCCGGCCACGTCCTCGATTCGACGGCGGGCATCCCAAAACTCACGCGTCGATGCAACTTCAGAGAGGTGCCGCCAAGGGATGTGCGCCCAGCCGTGCGAGCCAACTCGCATTCCCATCGCGACGAGGTCCCTGATGTTCCCTTCACTCAGGAAGCCCTCGTCGCCAATCCGGCCCGCGAGAATGAAGAAGTCGCCGCAGAGCCCCCGCTTGGCGAGTTCCGGCGCCAAGATCGTGAGATCAGAGACGTTGCCATCGTCAGCGGTAATGCGAATATCGGGATGTCCCCCGAATTCATCGAGTATCGAAACCAGTTGAACCTCTGAGCACCAGACCGTCGATTCACCGGGTTCGAGGGGGCGATGCGGGTTTCCGATTCCGTGGAACGTGATGTGTAGCTGTGGGCTTCCGCCCACCCGGGCGGCGGCAGCGGAGGAGACTGTACGTACACCTTGCTTCCTCGTTGCCATACTCATAAGACCCCCAGATGAGTCCGTCGCGCTGATCGGCGCCTGTTCAGCTGCACGATCGCGACGAGCGCAGCATACTCACCATCCACCAAGGCAGCAGGCCGCATGGACGTAAAGGAACGCAAGACAGGTGAGTTGGCTCCGATCTCGTGCACAGGTTGATGATGCCGCCGCCGACATGGATGAGGAACGCAATTCAATCGCGATCGGACTCACATACTTGACGGTCGAGTGCCGCCTCCTGAGGGTGTAGAAGTGCTCGATGTACTCGCCGACGGTCTTCCTCGCACGACCGTGCGTCGTGAAGCTCGATCGGTCGAGCACTTCGAAGGTTGGCGTGCTGAAGCAACTCTCGGCGACGGCGTTGTCCCAACAGTTGCCCTTGCGGATCATGCTGGCGACCCTACCGAGGCTCGCCAGCTCGGCCCGGTATTCGTCGCTGGCGTATGTGCTGCCGCGGTCGGAATCGTGGATGAGGCTCACGGTGGGCCTTCGGAGTCTCGTCGCTTCGGACCGCGCGTCGAGCGCGAGCGTCGTGTCGTTCCAGTCGCTCATTACCGTCAAGCCGCGCGGCGGGCCCAGCCGACTGCACGGCGGGAGAAGAGATCGATCACGACCGCGAGGTACGACCATCCTTCAGCGGTCGGGATCGCCGTGACATGGGTGACCCAGGCGACATTCGGCGCGTTCGCGCTAAACATCCGGCCGACGATCTTGGGCGCGACGGGGTTACCGTGCCAAGAGTCGGTCGTCTTCCACGAGCGACGCCTTGGCCTGGAATGAAGGCTCCGATCACGCTTGAGGCGGGCGACGCGTTTGCGCGAGACGCTGATGCCTTCAGCACGAAGGTCCTCAAGGACCCGCGTGCTGCCGTAGGTCCGCAGGGTGCGCTCATGCGACACGACGACGTGTGCGGAGAGCCTGGCATCTTCGCGCAAATGTTGCGAGGGCTTCCGCCGCACCCACGCGTGAAAACCACTGCGCGAAACGGCGAGTACACGGCAGAGCGCGGCGATGGGATAGAAGTCCTTCTCGACGAGGATGAGCACGAACCTCACAAACTCTCCTTCGCGAAGAAGGCCGCCGCCTTTTAAGGATTTCTCGCTCCATCGTAAGTCGCTTGACGTCTCAGCCGGGCGAGCTCCTCACGTTCGTCGGTCGTGAATGCGTCAGGTGGCCCGTTTCCGGCGTCGATGTCGGCTCGCCTTACCCACTCGCGCACGGCCGTCTCCACCAAGTCGAGGTTGGTAGCGACTTGGGCGATGGAACGGCCTGCGACGAGTCAGAGGCGCACGGCCTCGCCCTTGAACTCCGTGGTGAAGGAACGGCGCTTCCCACGTATGTTCTTGTGCTTGTCCATGGATCACTCCTAGAAAGCATTGTCGCCATGTTGGGTGTCCACTAAAACGGGGCGCGCTCACCCTCGACTCAATGCGCGACGCGCTTCCCAAGAAAGCGCGAGACTTCGTGCAGGGCTCGTTCGACGCCTGCCTTGTCCTTCGCCTCGAGGTTGAGCCGCAGCAGCGGCTCGGTGTTCGACATGCGCACGTTGCACCACCACTCACCGACGTCGAGGCTCACGCCGTCGAGCATCGCCACCTTGGCCTTGGGATAGGCCCTTCGCAGAGCGGCGATCGCACCTTCCTTGTCCTCGTTCTCGAAGTTGATCTCGCCCGACTGCACGTAGCGCTTGCTCGGTGCGATGAGCTCACTCAGCGGCTTGTTCGACTTGGCAAGTGCGTTCACCACCGCGACCAGCGCTCGGGCGCCGGAGTCCGTGCCGAACATGTCCTGAAAATAGAAGTGCCCGCTGAGTTCTCCACCGATCGGTGCCTGACTTTCCGCGAGCTTCGCCTTCATGAAGACGTGTCCGACGCGGCTCTCGACCGGATGGCCGCCGCATTCACGGATAGTCTCTGCAACGCTGCGACTGGAGCGCAGGTCGTACACGACGTTGGCGCCGGGGTGATCCTTCAGAACGTCTTTCACCAACCACGCGAGGAGGATGTCGCATCCGATCGGTTCACCTCTTTCGTCGACGATCATGCAGCGATCGGCGTCGCCGTCGAAGCACACGCCGAAATCCGCCTTGTGTTTGACGACACCTTCGCGCACCCACGCGAGATTGGCTTCGACCAGCGGATTCGGTTCGTGGACAAACTCGCCGCTGGAATTGTCGAAATGAATCTCGGTGATCTTCAGTCCCGGCAGCGCTCCGAAGAGTTTCGGCACCATCGTTCCCGCCATGCCGTTGCTGGCGTCGATCACGACCTTCAAGGTGCGCTTGCCGGACACGATTGATGGTTCGAGGAATCGGTGCAGGTGTTCGCGATACGCCTTCCACAGATCGCGGGCTTCGCTGCGTCCGCCGCGCGGAACGAGCTTCTCGCGCTCGACCAAGGCGGCCAGTCGCTTGATCTCGTCGAGGCCGCTTTCACTTCCGACGGGCTTCGCGCGCAGCTTCGATATCTTGAAGCCGTTGTAGTTGCTCGGATTGTGCGACGCCGTGACCATGACGCCGCCAGCGCATCCGAGATGGTTGATCGCGAAGTAGGTCATCGGGGTGTCGACGAGTCCGATGTCGATGACCGACGCCCCGAAGTCCCGAATGCCCTGGGTCAGAGCTTCGGCGAGCGACGGTGAACTCGTTCGCATGTCCCGACCAACAACGATGTGCCGCATCATCGGGTCGTCGTGACCCTGCGACGCCGCGTATCCAACGAGATACTCCGCCGTGGCGTAGCCGATCTGCCACGCCAACTTCTCGTTGAGCGGCTTCGGATAGGTGGCACGGACGTCGTAGGCCTTGAAGACTTTGCCAAGCATGGGTGCGGAATCTAGCACTACAGCGCCCGGGTTCATCCCCGGTTTCGCGGGCGACACCTGACAGGCTCCGAACAGCGGCGACCCTTGAACGAGGCCAGCATCTCGCCCGAGCCCGGGTCTTCTGCTATCTTGCCCGATTCCCCAAGCGGCGGCACGGCGACTGTGCCGGACCGTCGCTGGCGGAACCGCATTCGGCTGTTGGTGGGTCGGATGCGGCGCGTTTCTCACGTGAAGTCTCGCGTGAGACTTGTTTCGATCTCAAAGCGCCCTCGGGACGCTGCGGGCCGCAAGTCCCCGTGACTCCCTCGACCATCGTTCGAGGGGCCGGAGGCCAAGGCCACCACCACCGCCGCGTCGGTGTCGCTGCAAAGGAAGTCTGCCATGTCGTCTTTGGTCACTGAACTCGTTGAAAGCGGAATCCACTTCGGCCAGCGCCGCAGCAATTGGAACCCGCGCATGCAGCCGTACATTTTTACGGTCCGCAACGGCATCCACATCATCGACATCAAGGAGACCGTCAAGGGTCTCCTCCTGGCGAAGAAGTACATCTCGCGACTCGTCGCGGACGGCAAGGATGTCCTCTTCGTCGGCACCAAGCGCCAGGCTCAGGCGGCGCTCGAGCAATACGCCGGCGCCGTGAAGATGCCCTACGTCACCGAGCGATGGCTTGGTGGCACGCTGACGAACTTCCGTACCATTCGCGATCGCCTCAAGCGACTCGAGGAACTCGAGCGTCTCATCGAGAGCGGCGAGATGAAGAACTACTCCAAGAAGATGGAGTCGCAGCTCACCCGCGAGCAGAAGAAGATCTTCCGCAACCTGAACGGCATCCGCACCATGGGTCGCCTTCCGGGCGCGGTCGTGGTCGTCGACACCAACCGTGAGAAGAACGCTCTGCTGGAAGCGAAGAATCTCGGCATCCCCACCATTTGCCTCATCGACACCGATGGCGATCCGGAACTTGCTGACATTCCGATCCCCGGCAACGACGACTCGATGCGCTCGATCGACGTGATCGTGCGCGAACTCTGCGGAGCGGTCGCCGACGGCCTCGGCCAGCGGCAGACCAGCGATGCGGTCGCCTCCAAGGGTGGCGATGGCGACGACCGCGGCGATCGCAGTGATCGAGGCGATCGTGATGCTGGCAATCAGCGTCGTCGTTCGACCCGTTCACGCTTCCGTGCTGATGGCGCGGAAGAGCAGCCTGCGGCCGAAGTGCCGGCCGCGACTGAAAAGTAACTGCCCCCCCGTCGCGGATTCTCGTTGCACTGGCCGCGTCCCGGCTGGTCACACGAGCACGTGACGTTTCGTTCCAGACCAACGTTCATCACCAATAGATAGACGGAAGAGACAGACCCCATGGATCTCTCAAAAGTGACCGCGAAGGACGCGATGGCTTTGCGCCAGCGCACCGGACTCGGAATCATGGAGTGCAAGCAGGCAATCGCCGACGCCGACGGCGACATGACGAAGGCCGAGGCTCTGCTCCGAGAGCAGGCCAAGGGCAAGATGGACACGCGGACCGATCGCGTCGCCGGCGAAGGTCGCGTTGCGATTTACGTCGAGGGCGCCAAGGCCGCGATCATCGAGGTTCGGTCGGAGACCGACTTCACAGCCAAGAACCCGGCGTTCCAGACGATGGCCGCCGACATTGCGAAGCTCGCAGCCGCAGGCGCAGCGGGTGACGTCGCCCTCACGCCGGCGATCACCGCCAAGATCGACGAAGTCCGCATCACCACCAAGGAGAATGCCTCGTTCGCGCGCGGCTTCGCCTTCAGCGGCGGCGGCTTCGGTGCGTACGTGCATCACGACGGCAAGACCGGCGCCTTGGTGCAGTTCAGCGCTCCGGTGAGCGCTGAAGTGGCCAAGGGGTTCTGCCAACACATCGTCGCCCACATCCCGGCACCGATGGCGGTGGATGAGCACGACATGCCGCCGACGCTCGTCGAGGCCAAGCGCATGGAAGCAGTCAAAGAAGCTCAGGACTCGGGCAAGCCGGCGCAGATCGCCGAAAAGATGGCCCAAGGCAAGATGCGGAAGTTCTTCGAAGAGACCACGCTGCTCGGTCAGAACTACGTGGTCGACGACTCGAAGAAGGTCCGCGATCTTTTGCCCGCGGGCGTGAAAGTACTGAGCTTCGTCCGCATGCCGCTTGGCGGCGATGTGGTCAAGGCAACGGCCCGCTAACGTCGACCGAACAAGACGGAACGAACTCCGGGCACAGGTGCACACACCTGTGCCCGCTTTCATGCGCGGATGCGTGCGTCATGCGAAGGTCCAGTTGGGCATCCGACTGATCCGTTGCGACCGCCATCACGAGCCCGTCCATCGCACGCCAAGAGCGACACCAGATCCTCGGAAACCCTACCACCGACGATGCGAGCCAATCGTCCATCGATCCGCTACCGCCATGCACATCGACTCTTCGCGGATCGACGAGAAGACCAGTTCCCAGCGCCTTCAGCACCGCTTCCTTGCGACACCAGAGGTGGAGGAACGCAACAACAGGATCCGTCGCCGTTGCGACATGGGCTCGCTCTTGTTCGGTGAGCGCGACAGCGCACAGATGCTCGTCAATATCGATGGGGACAATCCGTTCCACGTCCACTCCGACACAGCCGCGATCCGTCACGGCGACCGCGACGACGCCGAGAGAGCTTGAAAAACTCGCTGACCAGCCCAGTGGGAGTTCATCGCGCCGAGCGTCGTCGGGTGCGGAACAGGATGCTGAGAACGACGGGACCTGCTCACCGTCCAAGAGACAACAAACCAGCGCACGCTGTCGGTCTCGCCGCTCCGACTCGCAAGGACGACTTGTCCCGGTGCACGGTTGCATCGTCACGCGAACCAAGGGACGGTCCATCGGCAACGTCACGAGGCCAACCCTCGTCCCGCGCGGTTCCATCCATTCGCTGCGGCACTCGCTGCGGCATTGGTTGCGGGCGATGATTCGCTGAGAAGCCCGATCATCAGCGTCGCCGTATCCTTCACGGAGGTGGTCAACATCCCGCCGTGCGTCGACTCGACGGTCGACACGCGCACCGTCGTCCCGAGCGAATCCTCGAGCCCGTTGAGCCATTGCCGTGCGAAGACCGGGCGCTGATATCGCGCTTCACGCGACTGGATCAGCGTCGTCGGCCCGTCGTAATGGCGACTCGTGTGGCCATCGAATGCCCGACGGACTTCGGGGAAGCTGCGGGACCCCCTCTCGAATGCACCGCCGTTGTGGTCTTCACGATGGCCCCGCAGCTTCTGAACCTGGTTGTGAAGTGTCGGTCCTGGCGCATCGCGCAGTCGACGAAGAAGCCCGAGCATGCGCTGCGAGACCGAGGGCCAGGCGATGGCTGCCGGGAAGGTGTCCAGGAGCCAGAGACGGCGGCAAGGTGTGCCACGCTCTGCCAACGAGACCGCAACTTCTAATGCCACGATCCCGCCAAGCGAATAGCCAATCAGATCCAAGGGCCGCTTCGGGAGTTCAGCGGTGAGAATCTCCACCGCGCGGTCGCTGATCGACCGAACACTGGCGCCTTGGCGGACGGCGGCCACCATCTGTGCGAAGTCCAAGCTGTAGAAACTGGGACGCTCCGGCAGTCGCGCCGCTAGTTCTCGCCAGAGTGCGTAGTAGACCATGATCGGACTATCCAAGCCGGGAATGCCGACGAAGGTGAGCTCTGACTCACCAACGCCAAAGCACGCAAGCTCTCGCGTGGGCGCTCCCCGTGCGATCAGCGCACACAGATGGGCAAACGTCGGCTTCCGTATGAACACACCGAGATCGAGCTCGCGGCCGCATGCCTTGTGAATCGACGCGGCCAGCCGAACTAAACCAAGCGACGAACCGCCCGACAGGAAGAAATCCGCAGCAGGATCCATCGCATGCTGACAACTCCGCGGACAATCGAGCACCCGGGTCCAATGCTCCCAGCAGAGGCTCGTCAACGAGGGATGCATCCCCGCGATGTTCGTTGAGCGCTCGTCGGAAGATACGTCAGCGGAAGTCGAACGATCGCCTGCGACGCCGGCCGCGCTCTCGCGGCTCAACTCCGCGCCGTCGCGAATCAGCGACTGAACCACCGAGACGTACTCGGCGACAAATCGCCGTGTGGCAGCCTCGTTCAGATGCGAACTCGCGGCTTCGACCACAACCGTCCAGCCCGACGCGGTCTCTTCGATCTGAAGCAGCACACCGAACTTCGGCTCACGCGCGGGGACTCTGATCGCCTCGAACGATTCTCCGCACAGCGTTCGCTGTCGCCAGGGATCATGGCGAAACGTAAACGCGAACTGCTGGGCAAGGAACCCTGCCGCCACGCAGTGCCGAGCACTCCGCTCGACGATCGCCGAAATCGGAACAGGACCAAGATCGAGCTCCGCACGCCGCTGGGCTTCGACTGTGTCGAGAAGTTCGTTGGGCGCCTTCGAGGACGGTGACTCGACGGTCACAGATCGGAAGTCGACAAGGCAACCGACGATCTCGTGCAGGCAGTCGTCAGTGCGATTCGCCACCGGGGTCGCGATCATGGGCGACGTCGCACCAAAGGTGCGCGTGACGGCAAGCGAGAACGCTGCAAAGAACACGGAAAATGGTGCGACGCCCATGGAACGGCACCGCTCGCGGAGCGCCGCGACCAGTTGGTCATCGAGCGTGACCGATACCTCAGAGACACCTCCGCCGATTGCAAGGACCGGGTGTTGCTCCGCCGCCGCTGCAACCAATCGTTGCACTCGTCGATCGACTTCGGTCCAGTCGAGATGGGATCGCTCCCAATCGAAAAACTCGCTCGGCGAGGGCGATGATGACGATGACATCGCACATCCTGCGGCCGGGATCGCCGCAAGTTCATCAAGCAGAAGATCAAGCGACCACTCGTCCACCAACGCGTGGTGCACGCACAAGGCGACGATGACTCCCCCCCCACCGTCGATCGGCGCGACCACAACACGAGCGACCGGACCGAGTGCAAGATCAAAGGGCTCGAGCGCCGCGGCAAGCACCTCCTCGGGAAGTCCCTGTGCTCCGCGCTCGAACTGCACGGCCGGGATCGACACGACGGCGATCGCCGCTTCGTCCGCCGGCAGGAACCGCTGCACCACCGATTCGCCGACGACACTCACACGCGCCCTCAGACTCTCGTGCCGCTGCGTCAGCGCCGCGATCGCATCACGAAGATGCGCGATCGATAGCAGCGCTTCGCTTCGAAACGCAGCGACAACGTGGTACTTGCTGCTGCGAGGCGCGAGCCGCCAATCTAGGAATAGCCCGCGCTGCGTGGACCCACACTCGCAGCGATCGGACGAAGAGCGGTCGAGGTGTCGCTGCACCAGAGCGGACTCCTGGGCCCGCGAAGCCAACGCCCGACTGAACGCCCGCAACGATCCGAAGCGATACACCTCTGAAGGAAGTACCCGGATTCCAGAGCGACGGCGCAGTTCCGCAATCATCCGCATCGCCAGCAGTGAATGTCCACCCAAGGCGACGAAGTCGGAGTCCGGACCGATACGCGAAGTCGGAAAGAGCCCTTGCCATATGCTCGCGAGATCGCGTTCTGCATCGCTCTCGAATTCCGCTGCAAGCGGTTGTGCATCGAAGTCGCCGACAAGCGCGAGAGCCTTCCGACGATCGATCTTGCCGGCCCGTCCTCGTGGCAACTCAGGAACGAGTCGGAACTCCGACGGCACCGCGTAGGGTGGCAGCGCCTCCATCAATCGACAACGGATGCGCTCGATCGCGTGTCGATCGGTCGATCCGTCGACGGCGCAGACGGCGACGATGCGCTTCGTCTCTGCGTCGGTCCCGACGACTTCGGCGATCGCGCCAGAGACTCCAGGGCACGACACCAGAGCGAGTTCTATCTCCTCAAGCTCAATCCGAAACCCACGCAACTTGATCTGTCGATCCGCTCTTCCGAGGAAGTCGACGCATCCGTCCGGTTGTTCGACGACCAGGTCGCCCGTTCGATACCAAAGCATGCCAGTCTTATCGAGGGCGCTAAATCGCTCCGCCGTCAGTTCGGGCGCAGCGAGATAGCCAAGCGACAGGCCGCGCCCGGCGAGCCAAAGTTCCCCCGCGACGCCGGCGACAACTGCTCCCTGCTGTGCACCAAGAATGCGAATGGAGGTGCCGTCGATCGGGCGACCAATTGGAATGCGGCCGCCATGCTCGACATCGCGTGGCGTCACGCGATGACAGAGGCTGAACGTCGTATTCTCGGTGGGTCCGTAGCCATTGATGAGCGCCGTACCGGGATGCCGCTCGAGAAATCGTTTCGCGTGCAGCGGCGAGACGACCTCGCCGCCCGTGAAGACCTGTTCGAAGCCGGTGAATGCATCGGGCCGCTCGTCGACGACGACGTTAAAGAGCGCCGCAGTCAACCACGCGTTCGTCACGCCGTGCGATTGCAGTCCTTCGGCGATCTGATCGACTGTCGGAAGTTGCTGTGGAAACACAGCGCACGTGCCGCCATTCAAGAGCGGCGCGAAGATCTCGAGCGTCGAAGCATCGAATGACACGGCCGACAGAAACGCCCACGTCTGATCGGCATGAAAATGAGCGTACGTCGCGCCGCACACCAATCGCACAATGCCGCGATGAGGAACGACGACACCTTTCGGCACACCCGTCGAACCGGAAGTGAACATCACGTACGCAGGATCGTCCGGATCGGCGTCGATCGCCTGACACGCGGTGTGCGACTGGCGCAGGATCTCTTCGAGATCGATCGCGCAATCGGCCCCCATGGCGCACGGGCCGAGACCACTGCGGCCGATGGCGACACGTGCAGCGAGCGTCGCCAATACCAGGGCGCGGCGCTCGGGCGGCAATTCAGGATCGATCGGAGCGAATGCTGCACCGCGCTTGAGGATGCCGAGCATCGCGACGAGAAACTCGGCGGAGCGCGGAACGAAGAGCGGCACAAAGTCGCCGCGTCCGACACCCCGTTCAGCCAGCGCCGCGGCCACTCGATCAGAGAGGTCGTCGAGCTCACGGTACGAGACCACCCGGCCAGCGCACACGATCGCGGGCTTGACGGGGTTGGCGCGAACTGCCGCCTGGAATGCCGAGACCAGTGAGTGCATGCAGCCGCTGTCGCTTTCGACGCCACCGCCCGTCCTTCGCTCGCAGGCTTCCAACACGATGCCCGACCCCCGGGTCCCAGTGCCGACGTCGGGCCCAGGACCGAGGTTGCCTCTCCGAGCCCGCGGAA
>JBBQCR010000046.1:0-13441 GCA_038318935.1 Phycisphaerales bacterium | reverse complement strand
GCATCGGTCTACGAAACCGAAGGTTGATGGTTCGAGCCCATCCAGTCGCGTTGCTTGCGCATTCCGTTCGGCACTCACTCGTGGTTCCGTCCGCGCGAAGTTGACGCCTCGTGCAGACAGCTCGCCTCCGATGGACGGAGGCAGTGCGATCGCATCTGGAACGATCTGTTCCCGCCTCGCTGGTCACCCCTCGGAGGACCAGCATCGGTCGGGCGATTATCCTTCGCTCGATCGCAACTCCCACGCAGGAGTCGTGACGCAAGAACCACGAGTCTCCTGCAGGTGTCCGGAATGTCCACCTCTGCGTCTCACAGTGTTTCCTCCGGCGGCGACGTCGCGCCTCGCAACGCGTCGGGTGCGTTGTCGCACGAACACGACGCCCTTCTTCGGGCGCGGTATCGACAGTGGGCCCATCGATACGACCAGGCTTTTGCGAGCTACTCCGAACGAACGCTTGCGGAGGCGACGCGGATTCTGGGCGATCCCCTGCCGACCCGGATTCTCGATCTCGCCTGTGGCACCGGACTCCTGATCGAGCGATTGCTTCGGCGCACTCCGACGCTGCAGGTCACTGGCGTCGATCTCTCCGAAGAAATGCTGGCGCGAGCCACAGCGAGAGTCGAACACAACGAGCGGGTGGAACTACTGCACGGCCGCGCCGAGCGAATTCCCGCCACGAGCGGTACGTTCGATGCGGTCGTCATCGCCAACGCCTTCCATCTGGTGGAAGATCAGGCTGCCGCCCTCCGAGAATGTCGCCGTGTCCTGCGGCCCGCGGGATCGCTGGTCCTCGTCGATTGGTGCCGAGATGCACCGGAGATGCGATTGCTGGCGTGGTCGCTGGCAGCGACGCAGCGTCTCCGCCGGCGCATCGTGACGCTCGATCAGCAGCAGCGGCTCCTTGCCAACGCTGGATTCCGCGTGGTCGAGGCGCGTCGCTTCACCGCCAAGCCCTTCTGGGGACTCATGGGAATTCGGGCGATCTCCGGCGGATGAGTGATGGCCGTTTCGACGACACTCAACGAACCGGAAACCTGTGCATGTCCCCGACGCGGATCCCAACGATGATGCGACGGGCCCTTCCGCCCCAGACCTTTTCTCGTGCTCGATCCCATGCCCAGCGGCTCCGACGAACAACCCCCGACTCCACCACCGGAGGAGCCGTCGGTGACGGCTTCGGTTCCGGATTCGGATTTGGGTTCGCCTCCGGTTCCGGCGCCCCTTCCAGTCTGGCTTGAGGACCCTCAGGATTTCTTTCCGCCCCCCGCGGAACCTCCGGTCGATCCGCACGGTGAACTACTGCCCGCCCGCGTGGCCACCGTCTCGATGACGCGTCGGTTGGTGCTCATCGTGGCGGGGATCGTCCTCATCATTCTCGGGATCATCGGCTGGCTGCTTCCGGTGATGACCGGCGTGCCCTTCTGGGTCGCTGGTCTCATATGCCTGTCGCAGGCCAGCGAACGTTGCCGACGACTGATCAACTTCGGTGACAGCAAACTTCCGGGTAGGGTGCGCGGTGTGTTGCGGTGGGCCAGAGATAAGACGGGCCTGCACAAGCGATCATCGCCGGAAGCATCCGCCGAACCGCCACTGCCGCCGACTCCCGGCGCTTCGGGTCCTTCTTGATCGGCATCCTCGCCTCATGACCGCCATCCCCACCAAGCCCACGCACGACGCGCTCAGCAAACCTGCTCAAGCGCCCGAAGACCGTTTCCTCGAGGGACCGCAGTCGCGAGGCTTCGAGCTCGCGCGAGCGATTCGCATCTTCATCGAGTGCGTGCGTGGCTTTCGTGCCTTGCACTTCGTAGGACCGTGCGTCACGGTCTTTGGCTCCGCTCGCTTCCCCGAGACTCATCCTTGGTACACGCTCGCTCGAGCGGTCGGCGCTGGCCTCGCCAAGCACGGATTCACCACCATGACCGGCGGCGGTCCAGGCATCATGGAAGCCGCCAATCGCGGCGCTCGCGACGCTGGCGGCAAGAGCATTGGCTGCAACATCATTCTGCCCTTTGAACAGAAGCCCAATCCATACGTCGATCGCAGCATCAACTTCAAATACTTCTTCGTGCGGAAGGTGATGCTGGTGAAGTACTCCTACGGCTTCATCGTGATGCCGGGCGGCTTCGGCACGCTGGACGAACTCTTTGAAACGCTGACGCTGATCCAGACCGACAAGATCAGCGACTTTCCGGTGGTCCTCATGGGCATCGAGTTCTGGCAGCCGATGCTCGACTTTCTCCGCGACCGCATGGTGCGAGAGGGCACCATCGACGCGTTCGATCTCGGGCGATTTCTGGTCACCGACGATCCAAACGAAGCGGTGCAGTACGTGCAGACCATCGGCGTGGCGAAACTGGGTCTCTACTACGCGTCGAAGCCCCGACGGAAATGGTTCCTGTTCGAGTCATGAACAACGACGAGAACGACTTCGAGGATCGGACGGCACTCCGCGATCCGGGCATGGCCCGCACCAGCGTCGTGGCTGGCGTATTCGGGATCGTGCTCGCGCCGCTGGTGATCGGTTTCATTCCAGCCGCCATCGGTTTGCATGCAGGGTTCTCGCACATCCGCCATCGCGAAGGTGCGCGATGGCTCGCCCGCGTCGGTGTGGCGCTCTCGGTCTCGGGGGCGATTTTCTCGGCGAGCGCCGCGATCGTCTGGGGATCGGTGCTGCTTGCGGTCCTCCTTCAGCGTTCGGCGATCGATCAGGCTCGGCAATGGGAAGGGACGAGCGCCGCCGCGTGGTCGCTCACCGATCTCGAGGGGGTTGCCCACACCAGCGGCGATCTCGCGGGTCGGATCGTCCTCCTTGATTGCTTCGCGCCCGAGAGCCCCTACTGCCTGAGTGCGACCACTGCCCTGGCGACGTTTGCGGAGCGCCATCCCGAGGTGGCGGTCTTCAGTTGGGGTTCCGAGGTTGACGCCGCCGAGGCCAAACGATTCGGGACGTCGGCTGGCGTCACACATCCGATCGCGATTGGTCCGCAGTCGATGCCCGAGCCGTTCTCGCAAGTCACGGCGCGGCCGACGCTCTTTGTGATCGATGGGAAGGGAACGATTCGCAGCGTGCTTCTCGGTACCTACGGCAGCGAGGACCTCGGCAAGCTCGTTGAGTTTGCGAAGACCCCGATGACTCCGAAGCCAGTCACGTCGCGAGCCGCGGGCGCAGGGTTCCCACCGCGAGAAGACCAGCGCCGCGTACCGTGACTGCGCGATCGCGAACCAGTAGCGTGTCGCCGACGTCGAGGTCGTGACCGACACCGTCCTGATCGATCACGGTCGCTGTCCCTGAGATCAGATGCGTGAGCACCTTCGCGCACGCTGGCACTGCTCGCTCGACGTGGCCACGCCCAAGCCACAGCGTCGCCGTCCAGTGATCGCGCCGCACCATGAGATTGATGTCACGGACTGCGCCGGCGGCGAGTGCGCCGTGCACCTCAACTTCGCCCGCAAACGCGGCCGCGTCACCTTCGGTCGGTACCGCAACCACAGCGTCAGGAAGCCGCAGGCTCATGCCACTGCCTTCGACGCAGGCGATCAACCGATCAACACCCTCAAACATCGAGAACGGCCCATTCGATGGGACGTCGGCAATCGAAAGCCGCCACGTCCACGCCCCGTCGCGTGTTGCAGCATCGCTGGCGATCTCAAGCGTCGAACCAAGTCCGTTCTTCCAAGGCACACGCCTGGCATCGTCCGCTCGCAGGTGGATCGCCATGCCGCGGAGCGTACTCGCGGCATCCTCGATCCACCTGCGGCGGCCGGACGGAAAGCTTCGGTCGCTGCGTCGACTCAGCCCCAGGCACCAAGCAGAATCGCGAGATCGGTGGCATCCACTTGGCCATCACCGTTGAGGTCGGCTGGGCACACGCCGCCTCGCGGGCACGTACCCCACGCACCGAGCAGGACTGCCAAGTCCGAAGCATCCACAACGCAGTCGGCAACAAGGTCGCCAGGTTCGATGCCGCAGATCGGTTCGACCGAATAGACGCTGACGGTGCCCGAGACTTCGTTGGCAACCAAGAGTAGCGCGACGCCCGTCGGCGATTCTTCGGCGGACACGAAGTGAACGCCTTCGGGGCCGAGGTCGCCCGCAGTTCCCGCTGCGGGGCTGCCGGAAAAGACCCGGCTGTTGACGTACTGCTCAAAGGTCGGCTGCGCCGGATTGGCAAGGCCGAAGGCCATGATGCCGCCGATGCGCTCCAGCACCACGAACGCGTAGGTCTGTCCGTTCACTGCGCCGACCGTCACACCCTCGGGTTCCGGACCTTTACTTCTGCTGCGAGCGTCAAAGCCGGTGTTCGAATTGTTGCTGACATTGAAGAAGGTCGGGTAGACGACGGCCGTGATCTGCTCGAAAAGATCAGCGCTGTCCCAGAGAAGCGAACCATCCGCGTTCCGAACGGTGAGCGAGCGGCCGCCGACCGCATTGATTTCGTCGATGTCACCGTCGCCATCGAGATCGCCTTGATCTTTGATGACGTTGAGGCGACCGAGTCGGCTGTTGGCCTTCAGCCACGTGCGGTTGGGAAAGGTGTTGGGATCGAGGGTGATGCTCGCACCCGTGCCAACTTCGTTGTAGCCAGCGTACTCGCGTGTATCGCCTTCGTTGGCGACGAGCAGATACTCCGCACCAGCCACGTTGAAGGACGCGATCGCGTCGGGGCGATACTGACCGAGGACTGGCCACGACGCGATCTTGATGCCACCATCCTGATCGCTCGGATCGATGCCGTGTCCTGCAAACGTGATCACACCGAGCGTCGAGGGCAAGGCGTTCGGATTCGGCGTGAACGTGCCGGTCTGCGGATTGAACGTCGCGGGCATCTGAAAGTCGTTGTCACCGATGAGCGCGAAGCGGCTCGGGTCGATCATCGCCAAGCCTTCGACCTTGTCGGCGACGGCGGTGTAACCAATCGCGGCAAGATCGACGACGAGCTTCTTGGTCACCGGGACGATCCCGTTGGACTGCAGTTGGGCGACGCTCATCAGTTCGAGCGTGCCACCGGGACCGGCGATCGATGCGGGCAACGTCGAAAGGTCCGTCGCGTTGGTGATGTCGATTTCGAAGATCTTCTTCTTCGTGTTGGGTCCGGTTCCGTCGTCGCGCTCGACGACGAGAAAGCGATTGCGACCGATGGCCACTGCATCACCGATCTTGTCGCTGCCGGAACCTTCCTGACGGTAGAGATACTCGCCAACAGTCGCTTGCGTCGTCGGATCGACCTTCAGGATGCGGGTGCTTCTGGATGCCTTGGAACTCGCGTCGTTGGCCACGTCTGGATTGTCGATCGGACTTTGGATCCACGCATAGATCGTGCCGTCGTACTGCGCGATGGCTTCAAAGCCGCGATTCACGCGGCGCTGAGCATAGACCGCGGGCAATGCCTCGATGCCCGTGGTGGCACCGAAGGCGTTGGAACCCGTCGGAACGTACCGAGCAATCATGGTGCCGTCTGCAGCGAAACGCACGATCGACGGTCGATACTCGTCGCCCATCCAGAGCGTGCCGTCCGGTGTGCGGACGATTCCTTCCAGATCGAGTCCCATGGGGTCGAGTGGAAGCGGCTGGCCAAAGAGGTCGCACGGTTCCTCGTCGGTGTAGGCGAGTCCGTTTGCTTGTCCGAGGATGTTCGGACGACCCGAGATCGGTGAGCCATCGGTGTTCTTGAGCAGGATCTCCCCTGCGAAGGTCAGCGTGTTGGCAGCCGGATCGTAATCAAGCTTCACGAGTCGAGGCTGGAAGTTGGGCAACGCGAAGGGACGCTCGTTCACGCCATCGCCATCAACGTCGGTCGGTTCAAGGTTGGGACCGCGATCGGTGTTGGCGATGAATCGAACGACACCGGAGGCGGCGTCGATCGAGTCGAAGAACAATCCGGAGAGCCCACCCAGAGCGATCGACTGACCCGCTGTGGTGGTACCGATCGATGGCGGATTGAATAGTGTCGCGGTAGCGAGTTGCGGGGTTCCGCGACCATGATCGGCGGTGCCGAGCCACTTCACGGCGGTGAATGCTCCGGCGCCGATGTCGAGAATGCCGACCGCGTTCGCTTCCTGCAGCGTGACCCACGCGGTGCTTCCATCGGCCGAGACAGTGATGTATTCAGGTTCGAGATCGCTCGACAGCGTCGCGTTGGGCGCCCGCACGATGATCTGCGGATCGACCGACGGAACCGCAGCAAACGAAGCAGTCACCACGTTCGCGACCGAGAGATTCCGCAAGCCACCCGAGATGTCGATGATGCTGACCGATCCCTCGGGATCGATGGTGTAGCTGTCGTTGGGCTCGCCTTCGTTGGCCACCAGCACGCGCGTCCCGTCGGGGGTGAAGGTCAGCATGTCGGGCAAGGCGCCAACCGTCACCGACGCAAGAAACGCTCCGGCGGTGTCGAAGAAGACGACGGTGCCAGGATTGGTCTTGACGACCGCTTCGACCGCGCAGGCCACGATGCCGTTGTGCACCGCAACGCTGTTCGCCGCGGCACCGTACGGCGCCATTGGAATCGCGCCGATCTTGATCGGACTGGCGGGAATCGAGAGGTCGAGGATATCGACGGTCTTCGCGCCGCCATTCACGACAAAGGCGCGCCGGGAAATCGGGTCAAAATCGGAGATCTCTGCCGCGCCAACATTGAAAAGACCGGTGGAGTAGCGGCCGAGGTAGGTGATGGCGATCTGCTGGTCGCAACCGACCGCGGCAGGCGGGCAGGTTTCAGCGAGAAGCGGGGTCGCGGCGAGGGCCGCAAGGGTAACGGACGCGAGCGTAGCGCTGGCGAGGACGAATCGGGACATGAGAACTCCTGAGGTGCGTGAGCGATCGCGAGGATCCTCGCGTCGTTCCGTCAGGATTGCGCTTGGCGTGTACCAAGATCTTGTTTCGGAGCACGGCGCAGATCCGCGTCCTCCCCTTCGTCGCCGATGCCTGGCGCGGTCCGGCGGAGCGGCGGCAGCGTCAGATACGTTCCCGCGCGCCACAGCCATTCGAGCGGCCCCATGCGGAAGTACGCGAGCCAGCCGTTGGCCACCAGCACAAGAGTGGTCCAGGTGACGACCGCGATGCCGACGAGTTCGAGGCGCGTGAAGCTGCCGAATCGCCCCATGCCCCACCAGTACATGAGGCCGGTCATGAGCACGCTCATGCTGAGATAGATAGTGAACGCCATGCGTCCGGCGTTCGCAATGCAGCGATTGATCACGCGCGATCCGCTTCCGATGGTGCCGTAGGTGAAGCGTGCTACCGCGCCGGCGTAGCCGAGGGCCAGGATGTACATCCCCGCTTCGCCGCAGAAACCACTCGCCGCGAGCAGCATCGCCGACGATGTCGTGTCGCCGCCGGTCATGAGGGCCGACCCGGGAATCTTGACCGACGCCGCGAACGCCGCCAACGCTGTCCCCAGCGGAATGCCGATCAAAGCAGCTCGTCGTTGCAGCGTGGCGGCACCCGCGGCGAGCCATCCCGCGCGCGCCGCGACCATGCCGATCAGGAACATTGCGAACGTATGCGGCCCGAACATCAGAAACGTGATCGGCAGCAACGTCACCCACAGCAACAGTCGAAACGCCTTCGCAAGAGCCGTCGGCCCTTCGCGGGTCACCGCGGTTTCGAATGCCCGCCACCGATCGTCGGTGACGTTGTAGTTGGTCTCCGCACCCAGCGATTGAAAACGCTCAAACGTGCGTTCCTCCAAAGCCGCTTTCTCGAGATCGGTTGCGAGGATCAGTGGTGCTGCGTCGTTGCGCGGCGCGAACGCTGCGCCCAGCGAAGCAACCGACATGCAGCCGAGCGAGACGACCACGAAGCACGCAGCGATGATGAGGAGGGCACGATTGGATAGAACGCGAAGCGGAAGCAGTACCCAGCCAAGCGTGGCGTAGAAGAGCAGCACGTCGCCGTACCAAACGAGGGTGCCGTGGAGGAGTCCGACGAGCGCAAGCAGGAAGAGGCGCCGAAGAACCAGAAACGTTGTTGATCGCGGTTGCCGGCCTTCGGCGGCGGCCTTCGCGGCGCTGGCATCCATGCGCATCATCTGCAGGCAGAGGCCTGCACCGAAGAGCAGCGAAAACAGCGTAATGAACTTGCCCTGAAAAAACGTCGCCACGATCCACCAGGTGGCGCGTTCGGTCGCCGGCCCGTTCACCAAGGCCGGGTCGTAGATCTCGGCGGCGAAGGGCATGCCGAAGTAGGTCATGTTCACGATCAGGATGCCCAAGAGGGCAACACCGCGAAGCACATCCATGGCGGCGATGCGCTCCCGGGGAGTCACCGGGCTGGTGCGCACAGAAAAGCTGTCGATGTCGGATGCGGTGGGAAGGGCAGTCATGGGTTCGGCAGCGTATCGCGAGCGACTGCGATTGTTGAGACGTCATTGAGCCGTCAGGGGGAGCGACACCGGCACATCGCGAAATACCAGTCGCGTCGGCCACACTCCGCTGGCGTGCGGACGGAATTCGGTGGCCAGCATGGGATCAGGTTCAAAGATGCAATCTACGCGTTCTAGACGCGGGCTCACGTCGGAAGGCAACAAGACACTTCGGTCGAGCTCGAGCGTCTTGATCGCCCAGACCGTGGTCTCAAAGGGAAGTTCGTGCCCTTGGGCAATCAGAATCCATCGCCCGCTCATCGCAACGCCAGGTCGCAGTGGAGCGCTCATGCGGACAGTCAACGAGCGCACAGCCCCGATCGACTCGCGGGTGATGAACGGCTGTTGGGCTGCGGCGACAAACGGGCTGTCGCCGACCGCGGCGAGTGGAACGGGATGCCACGGGCTCTCGTCGATGTCGACAACTTCGACGACTAAACGATCGGTACGGCGCTCGCTCCACCACGGTCGCTGCAATTCGTCGGCGTCAGTCGGAGGCACGATCGTTCCTGTCCAATCGACCTCAATCGCATAACGACCACGTTCGAGCCGAAGTGCGCTGGCGAACGAACGCGGTCGGGGTGCCGCGTTGCCGTCGAGCCAGCCAGCATCTTCGGCTGACAATTCCTCAAGCGGGACATCCTGCGCCACCTCGTCTTCACGAGCGATTCGCACCGCATGCAACGTCCCGCTTGCGTACCAAAGCCCGGGATCGACGGTGATCCAAAGGCGACTGCCACTTGGCTGTCGCAGCGGAATCACGAGTCGCGGACCGTCGGCGATACGGGCGATGATTGTGCGACCCTGGGCGACAGTGAGCGCCCCACGCGTGACCAGCGAACCGACCAGATCGACGGCGATCATGCGGGCACGATGAGTTCCGGCGTCGGGTGAGCCGCTGCCATCAAAGAGCAGTCCGAGTCCGCGATCGGCAGGGATTTCGCCGCGAGCAAACGCGAGTAAGGCGGGGACGGTGGCAGCCCGGACTTCGTCGTCGCTCGGTGCTGCGTCGGACGCGAAGCGCAACGCTCCCAGGACTGCCGGGCCGATGCGCCCGGAGCGCATCGTCGGATCAAGAGCTGCTGTGTACGAGGTGATGCCGGCGAACCGCACTTGGCGATGCACATGGGCGTTGCTCAAGGCGGCGTAGGTGACCGCAATGGCGACAAGAACACCACCGATCGCAAGCGTGCGAAGTGCCGGCCACCACGACCAACGTCGAGTACCAAAATCGACGTCGACACCGGCGGTCGCAGTACCGCACTCAGGGCAGCGATCGGGCACGGTGTGTCCTTCGCCACGCAGCGCCGTGCGGCAATGCCGACATCGGGGCGGACCGAAGCGCGGAACGCCACGCCACGCCTGCACCCAGAGAATCGACGCGAACGCCGCGGGTACGCTGGCGGCACACGCTGCGAGGGCCCACGCGATCGGAATAATCTGTTCACGCGGGATCAGTCCCCACGGAATCGCGAAGGCGCTCATGAGGGCGACGCTCCCCCGTCCTGCGCCTGCTGCGAGCCGGGCGGCATCGCGACGGTCACCACGCCACTCGCCTCGGCGACCGGCACATGTGCGGGGAGCGGCGTGCCATCGCGAAGCGATTGCCGAATCGCATCGCCTGCGTTGCGCGGTACCAGTAGAAGCCTCCAGCGACCGCGAAAGCTGGTTGCGGCATCGGCATTCGCGTGCGACGACTTCGGCAACGAGAGCATGGCTGCGGACGCCTCAGCGATCACGAATCGACCGGCAATCGGAACATCATCAATCGCGATGTCGTCCCACACCGTGATCGACATCGCACGCTCGCTCCGCCAGGGATTCCGCACCGCATCGAGTTCGATCCAACGGTCATCGCCCGCTTGCTGCAGCCCGCGGAGCGTTGGACCGAGCCCGTTGGCGTTCAAGAGCGAGTCCATGCGCGGATCGCCCGCCTCCAGAGCCGACAATGCGAGGTCGTACCAGAGTGACTGCACCGGCGCGGGCCGCTTGATCGCAGCGATCGCGTGGTCGACCACCTGTGCTCGGCTCGAAGCGCCAAGCCATCCCGCATCGACGCGACGAATGAGCGACTGCATCGCCTCGCGATCGACTCGGCCGGCGGTGCCGATGGCTGCGAGTTCGAAGGACGCGGGTCGAAGCTCCCGCCATGAGAGCCCGCGAGCGACAAGCGCCCGATCGATGGCCAGGAGGACGAGGGCCACCGAAAGCAGTACTGCCCCAACGCCGATCGCGGTGCGACTGCGACGACGACCCCGCCAGCGCACCGAGCGATCTCCGACGATTGCCTTCGCGCAGCCGGGACATCGCGGCGCATCGTCCCAAGCCACCCCGCGGAGATCGAGACCGCACGCGCGACAGAGCGGCCACGCAAGCGTGGACTGGCCGATGAGTCCGCACCACAGGACGACCAGTCCGATGAACGTGCAGGCAACGGCGATGAGTATCGGAATCGCTGGAAACACAATCGCTTTCGAAAGGAGCAGCCCTCGTTCAGCTCGGCCGGGATCGATCCCGTTGTCATCGCTTCGGGCGTCGCCAGCCTCGTGCCGATACGCAAGCAATGCAACGCGGTTGCGTGTGATCGGACGCTGGAAGCGACGCTTCGTCGGACGAGACCGTATCGCAGCTCGCCTGGTCTGGAAACCACGCCAGTCCAGGGACCAACTGGCGAATCCTGGTCGGTGGGAGCTTCGTCCGGGCGAAGCAGTGTGGTACGGTTTGAGCTTCGCCTTTCCTACGAGGATCCACACATGCTTTGCACGCTCGGTCTCCTGCTGACGCTATCGACGTCCGTCAATCTTTCGGGAGACCTTTCGGTCTCCGTCCTCCTCCAGCCTTCGGGCGTGGCCAACGAAGCCGCGCTGGCGACCGGCCAAAGTGACAAGAAGGCTGACAAGTCGAAGGATCGGGCGGCACCCGCGAAGTCCGCGGACGCAACGAGCGGCAAGATCATCCAGTCCTTCTCCGCCAAGGACATGAGCGGCAAGAAGATCGAGTTCCCCGGCGACTACAAGGGCAAGGTGGTGCTGCTCGACTTCTGGGCGACCTGGTGCGGGCCCTGCATGGCGGAGATGCCCAACGTCACTGCCACCCACGACAAGTTCAAGGCCGAAGGCTTTGAGGTCCTCGCGGTATCGCTTGATAAAGACGACGCCGCCGAGAAAATCAAGAAGGTCGTCAAGGAACGGAACATGAACTGGCCGCAGATTTATCAAGGAGGCGGTTGGCAAACGCCGTTGGCCCAGAAGTTCGCCATTCGATCAATCCCGGCGGCGTTCCTTGTCGACGGCGACACCGGGCGAATCATCGCTGAAGGTTCGGCCCTTCGCGGCGAAGGTCTCGAGAAGGCGGTCGAAGCTGCGGTCGCGAAGTTGAAGACCGAGAAGACTCCTGCAAAGCCCGCTGATGCACGATCGGGTGGAGCTCCGACCGACTCCAACAAGACTGGCGACGGCAAGGACAAGAAGAAGGACCAAACGAAAGACCAAACGAAAGACAAGTCCAAGGACCAACCCAAGAACACGTCGACCAACTGACCTTTCGGCACGATGAACACGAAACCGAATCAACACGCGGTGTCGCAAGACACCGCGTGTTGCTTTGACGAAGATGCTCCTCAGCGATCCATCGCACTTGCCGCACGAATACCGGAGATCCTGAGATGCCGATCACGATCCGTTCGCCACGATCCGCCCGCGCAATCGCCTGGTCACTGGCCTGCGCGACGCTGGTGATTCCGTGCCTTGGCTGGGGTCGTGAAGGACACCAGATCATCGGGGCGATCGCGATGAGGTACCTGACTCCGGACACGCGCGCCGCGGTCGTCGAGTTGCTCGGGAACGACGACCTCGCAACCGCGGGCTACTGGGCGGACGAGATTCGAAGCGACAAGAGCTACGACTGGGTGAAGCCGCTCCACTACATCAACGTGCCGCGCGATGCGACGACGGTGGACACGAGCCGTGACTGCAACGACGGCACGTGCGTCGTCGCGGCGATCGAGACCTACTCGAAGGTCGTGCAGGACCGGGCTGCTCCGAAGGAAAAGCGAGCCGAGGCGCTCAAGCTCCTCATTCATTTCGTCGGCGACGTTCATCAGCCCTTGCACGTCTCCTACGCCGACGACCGCGGCGGCAATTCCGTCGCGGTCACCGCGCTCGGTCGATCGGAAACGAATCTCCACACCGTCTGGGACACCACGCTGATCGAACAACGAACCCAGCGCGATTGGCCCGCGCTCGCCGCGGCGATCGACGCTGCGATCACGCCATCACAGCGCATTGATTGGCTGTTCGCGACGACGCCGCTGCAATGGGCCGACGAGTCGCTGACGATCACCAGGCGTGTCTATCACGAGCTGCCGGCCAAGAATGAAGAAGGACAGCGAGTGCTCACGGAGATCTACTACGACCGAAATCTCGGCACCATCGAGGATCGTCTCGCCGCGGCGGGGCTGCGCCTGGCGGCGAGATTGAATGCGCTGCTGGGTGAGACGCAGAAGAAGAACGAGACGCAGCCCGAACCCGCAGCCGCGCCGTCTGTGACGGCGCCGCACACACCGGCGGCTTCTTCGTCACCACGCGCGGTGCCTTCACGCCTGCCTTGTTCAGATGCGCCGCCTGCCGAAGAAGGCCCACGAGTGCGCGTTCCGAGGGAAGATCGTCCACCGAGGTGAGGCAGCCGAGATGCACGATCGAGCGGAGGCGCCGCAAGATCGGCCGAGCAAACGGCGCGGCGTTGGCGATGTAGGCGGTGACGGCGGCATTTTTCGTCCGCATGGAGCGGCAGCGTAGCTGCACCGAGGATGACGGCGTACAAGCCCGCTGACCGTGATGTGCTGGATGATCTGTTCAGGTGAGTCGCGTGTCTCCGTTTCGTCGTCGAGACTTTTCGAAGCCCGTTCGTGACGTGCGGATGATCCAGTCGACCTAACTGCTGCGGAAGGGCATGCTCGCGATCCTGCGCCGTGCTGGCGTCGCTGTGTGGCCCAAGCTCTTTCACAACCTGCGAGCGACTCGTGCGATCGAACTGGCCGACCGGTTCCCGGCGCACGTCGTCAGCGCGTGGCTCGGTCA
>JBBQCR010000045.1:0-13588 GCA_038318935.1 Phycisphaerales bacterium | reverse complement strand
CGGCGGCCCTGGTTCCCGACCACCAGCCCCGCGACCACGACCGCGATCGGCGCGGACACGTGGAGCCGTTCCGCCGCGGCAAAGCCTCCGATCACGAGCGCGAGCGTGATCAGCACCTCGACCGAGTAGGCGTCGATCCCTCGCAGCAGCCGAAACCCGACGTAGCCGAGGGCAAGGCCAAACAGCGAGCCGCCCACGGCCTCGCGGCCGAACAGGATGGCGACATCGCCGGCGGACATGTCCCCACCGGCCGCCACACCGAGGACGACCATGAAGATGACGACGCCAACGCCATCGTTGAACAGCGACTCGCCACCGATCTGCACCGCGAGCTCGGGCGGGGCCTTCGCGGACTTGAGGATCCCGAGGACCGCGATCGGGTCGGTCGGCGAGATCAGCGCGCCGAACAGGAGCGCGTTGATGAAGCCGATGTCGTGCCCCAGCACCCTCATCAGAAGATAGGAGGCGACGCCGACGATCACGGTCGACACGATCGTTCCGCCCAGGGCGAGCAGGCCGATCGGCCAGCGGTGGGTCGAGAGATCGGTGAGGTCGATGTGCAACGCACCGGCGAACAGCAGCAGGCCCAGCAGCCCGTGGAGTAGCGTGTGACCGAACTCCGCTTGCGCGACGAGCTGCTCGAGCCGCGTCGAGTCGATGATGCCTGCCGCGTCGAGCCCGACGATCACGAGCGATCCGAACAGCGCCATCGCCATCAGGCCAATCGTCGACGGCAGGCGGATCACACGCGCATTCAGGTCGCCGAACCCTGCCGCGAGCGACAAGATCATCGCCGCGAGCTCGAAGCTACTCATCGGTGGACCGCCGGTCTTCTGTTCGCTCTGTATGCGCGATGCGCGTTCGCCGACACCAGAGCATCGAGTCACTCGTACCACGTTGCGACCGTCGACCTTGACGTGTCGGAACCGGAACGTGTCGCATCTACAAGGCGTTCCATGTGGCCAAGATCGAGATCCCGTTCAGCAAGCACGACATCTACATCAAGGAGCGGCCGGCTCTCGTGACACGTCAGCCCAGAACAACCGACGATGCGGTGCGTTGGTGGCAAGCAACCCGCACGGGCCAACCGCCGTGTGCGAGCATCCGAACATGAGTCTCGCAGTCGTTGGAGAAGATGCCTCGTACGAGTTCCGCTGGCGACGCTGGGCTCTGTTGCAGGACACCGTCGCCGCGCATCTCGACACGGTCTTCTCGGGCTCCGCACGGTAACTATCAAGATAGTTGTCGTGTGAAATTCAAACTGCGAATGCTGCTCGGCGATCGACCTCCGGGTTAAGTGTGACTGTGAGCGGACGACTCCACGGTCGTGGATTTCCGCGACCAGCGCTCGAGATGTAGCCGTCGAGCGCGCGCATAGACAGCACGTCGTGCTGAGAGGATTGCGATGTCGTTGCCGTCGTGGCGATCGGCAGGCGAAACGAATCCGATGCCGCTGTGCTGGTGATCGTTGTTGTAGTAGTCGACGAAGTCGCCGCGTCGGTGACCTCCGCAAGATCAAGCTCGATGCGCCGCGACCGTGATGGCGCCCAGCGGGTGGATATGTTTGAAAATACTCATGTAACTTATCCGTGAAACATACTTAAACTTGGCGAACCGATAAGTTAAACTAGGCGAGTGTTCGACGCGGCAACCCTCGAAGAGGCCCTGGTCATGCTCGGCCAGCTACTCGCCGATCGCGGCTACCACTTCGATGTCGTGGCGATCGGCGGCGGTGGGCTTCTGCTGATCGGACTTATCGATCGGCCGACCAAAGATCTCG
This sequence comes from Phycisphaerales bacterium, assembly GCA_038318935.1. Lineage (GTDB taxonomy): Bacteria > Planctomycetota > Phycisphaerae > Phycisphaerales > SM1A02 > JAEUIT01. Next base: position 11,808 of record JBBQCR010000045.1, on the reverse strand, counting down.
ACCTCGTCGCGTTCCGCGACGGCGACACGCTGCTGCCGGTGGGAAAGCCGCTCCCTGAATACCTCGCCGAGGCGGTCGATGATGTTGCCCGCATTCTCGAGCTCGCGACCGACTGGGTCAACGGTGGCCCAGACTCACTGCTGCGGCTCGGTCTACCCCAAGGGTTCCTCGCGCGCGTGGAGGTGCGCGCGTATGGCGGCCTCACGATCTCGCTCGCGAGCCGCTTCGACCAGATCCACTTCAAGCTGTACGCGGCAGCCGATGACAAGCCGGGTGGCAAGCACCACGTCGACCTGCAACGGCTCGAGCCCACACACGATGAGTTGCGCGCAGCTGAACGGTGGACGCGCACGCACGATCCGTCTGACGGCTTTGCGATCATGCTCGCCGGCGTGCTTCGGTCGTTCGGTCTCGAAGACGAGGCTGTGTAATGAGCGCGGAGCTGCAGCAGCGGGCGGTGGAACTGGCGTGGCAACACTGGACCGCTCTCGGCGTCGCCGGCGTCGCGCCGTTGCCGGATCACGCGGTCGACCTCGAAGCGCTGATCGCGTTCACTCCGTTCGTGGCCGTCGCCGATCCTCGGCTCGAACAGGAGTGTGTCGACTGGTGCACGCGCATCGCCCCGAGCTTCGTGTCGATCTCTCGGCTACGCCAGATCGCGCGCCTCATGCCCCCGCGCCGTGGTGACGCGGTCGATCTCCCGAAGCTCCTGATCGACGGGCCGAAGGGTCGAGCCTCGAACCTCGGAGTGTCCGGAAAATCGCGGCGCCCTCGGCTTGATCACGCTTCGTTGATCCAGCTTCGGAGCCGCTACATCTTCGGGGTGGGCGCACGCGCGGACGTGATCGTCGCGCTGGTCATGCAATCACGCGACGCCCCGGCCGCGCGGATCTCGGCCATCCGTCCAGTCGGCTACACGAAACCCGCCGCCGCGACGGTATTGGACGAGCTCGCCCATGCAGGCGTGCTCGAAAAACTCGTGGGCAATCAGGCGGCCAGCTACAAGCTGATGAAGGGCGGCCCCCTTCGGGCGCTTCTCGCTCCGCTGCCCAAGCGCGCGCCAAGCTGGCCCGAACGATTCTCGTTGATTGCGAATGTCCTCGAAACGTGGCGACGCTTCGGGTCTCGCGCGAGCTACGCGATCGAGCTGGTGAAGGTCCTCGACAGCCTCCGACCGCTGGCCGCTACGATCGACGAGAGGCCGCCGCTCACCGGGCGCCCGCCCGTGATCCTCGAGCAGGTGGATCGCTGGTCGGCGTCGCTGCTCGAGCCGTAGCCCAGCGCCGCGTGTCGATCGAGTCGGCGAGGTCATGGCTGGCCATGACGTTGGGGACAACCTCTCGCGCGGAGACCGCTGGAGCCTCACGCCGGCGCTCGGTCCATGCACAGCAAGCACGCCTCCGGAGGCCGAGGGATCGGCGCCACCGCATTGATCGAATCATCGATACGGGAAAGTCCCCCAGCGGGCCCATCACATGAAGGTCACCCTGACTGGCGAGCGCCCTTCCCGTCCTCGCGATGCGTCTCGTTCGGCGCGCCAAGCCGAGGCTCACCTGCGCGAACGAGGCCGAGAACGCGTGGCAAAACCGTGCCACGCCGCAGCCGATCCGGCCGGATCAGGCCGGACGGAGAGGGACATCGGATCGAGCTAACCTACGAAGACGACTGCAAGGCCACGTGACTCAAGTTGAAAATCGATCGTCTTCGCAGGGTTCGATCCCCCTAATCTCCACCCGAACTTCGGTTAGTTAGCGGTCTTCTTCGACTTCTCTGCCCAATCCACTCCGCCGCTGGCCCGTCCAGCAGCCGGACGGTTTCGCTAACCACTTCCGGCGCGAGGTGGGCGTAGCGCATCGTCATCAGGATCGACGAGTGCCCAAGCAGCTCCTGCACCGCCTTCATCGAAGCCCCACGCATCACGAGGTGTGAGGCGAAGGTGTGGCGGAGCGCGTGCCATCCGATCTGGCGGAGGCCAGCCTTCTTGCACGCACGCCCCAGCGGAAGGCGCGTGTCGACGGTCCCTAACAGCCCACCGCTCACGTCGCAGAACACGAACGGGCCACGCAGATGTCGTTGCCCTTTGAGCGCAGTCCGCACCTCGATCCCGAGCGGGATCTCGCGCGGCTTGCCCGACTTCGGAACGTTCGCTCTTGAGCCACTCGACGTCTGGCACGTTCTCGATCAGGCCGCGCTTGCGCGCGACCACCAACATGCGCCGCAACACGGTGAGCACGTTGTTGATCGTCTTGCCGGACAGCCGCTTCGTCGACTTGGTGTCTTGCTTCACACCGACATACATCTTGCCGGTGTTGATCGCGGTCTGTGAGAGCGCGAGCTTGAAGTCCTCGATCACCGCGTAGGTCACCTCATCGAGTCGGAGCTGCCCGAGTCGCGGCACGATATGAAACCGCAGCAGCTTCTCCTTCGAATCGACCGACGACGGCTTGTTGATGATCGACGAGGCCGCAAGGAACACCTTGTGGAACTCCTCGATCGTCGGCACCTCCTCCTTGGTTTCTACGACGGGCTTTGGATCACCCGTCTCCAGGACGCGAGCGATTGATCGGCGCTCCGCTTCTTCCGCACCTACCCGGGTCTCGGGCAAGCCTTCCGATTTCGGAGTTCCAAAGATCCGCACCTTGCGTCCATCTGGGGTGCGAACCCATTTGCGGTAGAACCAGGTTCCGAACCGCTTATCTCGTCGAACACTCATATCGAGTTTCCTTTCGACGAGCGCTTGCTGCACGGCGACGACGATAGCGCTTCGGTGATAGGCGCGCACGGGGATCGGCCGAGGAGACGGGCGGCAAAGATCTGCATCACGTGTTCCCGCAGAGCGACGTGTCGAGCCAGGCGACCACGGCGCCGCGTCGGAACAGCAGACGCTTGCCGAGCCGCTGGTGCGGGATCACCCCGCGGCTCGCGAAGTCGTAGACGGTGTTTCGATCGACCCCGAGGAACTCGGCGACCTCGTCGGCGGTCATCACATCGCGCGTCGTGGAGTCAGCGACCAAGGCGACCGGTTCAGGCGAAACATTCGGCGATTCGATTACCCGCTGGAACGCGAACACAAAGGCCTTGAACGCCTCGAACGCTTGCCGCTCCAGAAACTCGCGCGAGGGCGCGACGTTCGCGTTTGCAGCGACGGCAGTCTCCGTCATCACGAGGCGAACCTCGCTTCGAGCGACTCGAGATTTGTCCGCAGCCACGCGACGATCATGTCGGGCGACCGCGGCAGCAGATCGCGGATCAACATCATCACGTCGGCATCGTTGTTCTTCAGCGCGGTGACGAAGCCGGCCGTGATGCATCCGAGACGTTCGATCTCGTCGCGTTGCAGTAGCGCCGCGACCGCCGCGCACTTGTCGCGGAGCTGCTGGGTGAAGACGCTCACCAGCCGGGACACCGGCGCAGGTGCCTGCGGGCTCGCGCGTCCGCGGACACGAGCGACGCGCACACTCGCCGCATGGCGTTCGAGCGCAGCCAGATCCCACAACGTGGCGAGTGCATCGAGCGGGTCCTCGGCCATCGCGACGAGATGCGTAGCCGCCGCTCGTTTCTCCAAACGCGTTGCCTGGGTGCGGGCCTGTTTCTGGAAGCCGCGCCAACCTGAAGTCTGATTCTTGGTCGTCATGATCAGTCTCCCTTCACCGGCGCTACGAGTTGCTTCCGCACCGTCGCGAGTACTTCGTCGGTCGACATTGATTCCAGCGACGCAGCGATCGTGGGTAGCTCGTCGGGCGGCATCACAGAGAGCAGTTGCATCAGCTGCTCCTGTTCCGCTGTGGAGAGCTGTGCGCGCACCTCCAGGAGCTTGCGAACGAGAGCGGGCGGCAGCGCTGCTAACACCTCAGCCGGGCTCTTGGAGGTCGGCGCGGTCTCGGCGGGACCGAGCGACGCCCTGGCCTCCTTGCTTTGATTGGAGGCGTGGCGCCAGTCGAACAGCGATCGTACGTCGAACTTCGCCCCTCCCTGCTTCGGCGCCGATGCGGCCGACGAGCGCGACACGAAATTGTTGATCAGGGTGACCACGGCGAGCCCGAGCTCCATTGCGCGATCGGTGCCGCTGGGCGGAACCTCGTCTTCGTCGTCCTCATCCTCTTCAGCCCGCGTGGGCTCCGGCAAGGCAAGCTGCTGCGGCGCGGCACCGTTGCGCAGGAAGGCTCGCGACCCGACGAGCGACTTGATCCAGTCGGCTTGCGTCTCTGCGAGCGTCTGGATTCCCTCGCGCACCGTGTCGGCGACTCGCAATCCAGCTTCGAGCGTCCGCTGGTTGTGCTGAAAGGCGAGCTGCATCGATCGCACGTTTGCTTCGAGCACGTACCGCACGTCGCTCGTCCCGGCGCTCAGCGAGACCGGGCCGTCGTCGAGATCCTGCGACTCGGACGCACCTGCGTTGCGGAGACCTCCAATCTCGACGTCGATCGTTAAGCCCAACGGCGTACCAGCACGATCAACGAGGTCGAGCTTGTATGAGCCCGGGGACAAGATGTCGTCGAGGTCGGCCATCGTGTACGACAGCGACAGCTGCATCGGCTGCTTCGCCCCGTCGAGGTGGAGTCGCGGTCGTCCACCGGTGTGGCGTCTCACGCGCCAGGCGGCACTGCCTTCGGGAATCAGGAGCGGACTGCCATCGCGGGCACGTGCAAGAGGAGCGAGCGGCGCGGGATTGGGGATCGCAGGGTCGAGAATCGTCATGACTCCGACGGTAGGCGGCGCTCGTGTCAACCCTTGTCAAACAGCTGCAAGGCCGCGCACCCTAACGGCTTCTTTCTCTCGCGGAACGGATTCGCGATCGAATAGACTCAGACGGCGTGCAATGAAGAGCGTGAAAACAATCGTGCTCGTTGCTCTCGTGCAGACCGCTGCAGCGGGCCCTGCGTCGAAGCCCACGCGCGAGTGCAAGCCTTCCGGCGGCGTGATGTTCGAGGTCGCTCAACGCGTCGATCGCAAAGCCAAGTTGCCGACCGCCACCACCCAGCTCTACGAGAACGGGGCCTGGACGACGAAGGTCATCGACGTGGACGGCAAGATCGCACGCACGCGTTCGGGATGCCTCGAGCAATCCGAGGTCGACAGCATCCGCGACAGTCTTCGCGCTGCGAAGTGGAAGGCGACACGGAGCACTGCGACATGTCGGGCCGACCAACCAAGGTCGACAACGTACACATGGAAAGGTCGGCTGCTCTATACGGAACGCACGTGCAACATCGACGTTCTCGATGATGACAGCCAGCACGCCCTTGACCTCGTCGGGATCCAGCTTCGCGTTCCGCTCGGACTCGATGGTGGCGGTGCACCCGACTGCATGTCTAACCCGCTTGCAAGGGGCTGCTACTAGTCGAGGAGGAACGAACGGGGTGGGTGGTTACGATCAGGCATCCATTCATCCTTCACGATGTCGCAACGGTCGGCGGATCGTGGTGGACGCAATATGCGCATCTCAGGCAAGTAACCGTCCACGTCGGCGACCGATTGGCGCGGGGCGACGGGATCGGAGACGTCGGGACATTTCAGAACCCACCGTGGGAAGGAGCTTGGCGGACTCATGTCCATTGGGCACTCTGCCGCGACGAAGCCTGTACGTTTGAGAGTGCCCGCGACCCCCTCCTTTTTGTAGGCGGCTGCTATGCAAAACAACGAGCCTACCCGTCCGATCGCCTTCTGTTGACCTATCCGGTGAAGTGCTGAAGTCGTCAGGACGAATTGTTGTTACGCTCATCTGCGTCTCCATGCTGGGCGGTGCCTGCGCGAGGCCTCCAGTCGCGGCGCCGTCGGGCCCGGGAAACCGGAGCGGAACGCTGCGCAGCATCAGACAAGCTGCCGCGGTCGAGTCCTCGAGCTTCATCATCCCAGAGCTGTCGTTCGCGAGGGCGCGACCATCGCCGGCTTGCGTAGGCGTTCACGTAGAACTGTCCTGGTGCTGAGCTGAATCCTTGGCTTTCTCGCACACGTCGTCGAGCGTTCGCCAACGGCTTCAGGCGCATCGAGAACGGGATCTCCGAACGCGAGGTCGATGCCGAAGCGAGGGCCGTAAAGCTTGCCCGCGAGCTTGGCCTCCGCGCGGAGGCCACCGTACTTCACTCCCTCCGCGCCGATGTCCGGTTCCGACGAAGGCCTGGCGGATTCATCATCATCCCCGCCAGCGCCTTGGCCTGGAGGTCCTTCCGGATCAGGGGTTCGGCATCTTCGAATATCGGCATGCCGAGGTCGTACATGCCGTGCAACGTGAGCTGTCCGCGTTGATACGCTGGCGACGAGACGATGTAGACCATCGCGAGGCGCATCGCGTTCCTCAGTGAATCGATCGGGTCTTCACCGAGCATCTTCGTTCTCGCGTGCGGCTTCTTGAGCAGCCCCTCGATCTTGAAGGCACACGCGTAGCCGTACCGGTTAGGGACCGGCTTGCGGAAGAACACGCGGACGTCGGTCCGCTTGCGCCCGCGGCGCAGGTCAAAGACTCGTTCGAGGATGACGGGCGCGTCCTCGGGCCGATCCGGCCAGACCTTGGACGTGTCCTGCAGGCGCGCAATTCTCGCCTCGCTGAAGCGGTTCGAAGCCTCGTCCTTCCCCGCGAACTCCCGCACGGCGCGGTCACGTTCGAGATCGGTTCGGACGAGGCAGCCATACGACCCGGAAACCGGCAAACCGAGATCGTACGTGCCGCCGAAGGTGAGTCGTCCGCTCCGATATGCCGGCGACGTGAGCAGGTGGAGCGCGGCGAGTTGCAAAGCGAGCTCGTATGCCTGGATGACGTCGCCACCGAGGGCGCGCGTCAAGATCGGATCTCCAAGTCCTTCGATCTCGAGCGCACATCGGAATGCCCGTTCCCCATCGGGAATCGGCCTTCGGAGGCGAGCGAACACTTTGCCTCCGCGCCGTCAGACCTTAGCTCGAACTCGCGTTCGACGATCACGAGCTCGGGATCTGGGGCGGCCGTACCTTGGGGCACCTTCTTCATCGAACACGTCCTCGTCGCGAGAGATCGCCTCAGCAATCTTATCTCGTGGGGCGTAGCCGCTCCAGGTACGCGAGCGCGTGATCAGTTCCTCCCAAGAGTGAGCAACCTGCGGCAGCGCACGCGAGATACGATATCGACAAGAGATCGATCAATGCGGTCGAACAACTCGGCGACCTGAGCCCAGACGAGAGGGTTCCGGAATGGGTAACAGTCGCAGGTGCAACCATTTGCTGCAGAGTCGGCGAAGACCCGCACGTTGGCACGCGATACGTTCGGGCGGCGCCCCATCGCTGTCGTCGCCTCGCACGACGCGCACAGTGAACAACCGCGACGACCAATGAGCAAGATCTCAGAGAAACGAAGCTTGCGGGCCTCATCATACCGCTGGGCTAGGATGGGCCTCGATGACCGCTATGGGACTGCCGATTCGCAAGGGCTCCACTAGATGATCGATCGCCTTGCACCCGCGCGACCATCGAACGGCTACCTGCGTATCGCCGTGGCACAACTTCACTATACGCCTTCCGCCGTTATCTCTGAATCGTCGCTGCTCGATCAGCCCTTTGGGCTTGAAGACTCCGAACCGTGGTGCAAAGTCCCCGCGGGACTCAAATTCCGCGATCTGCTGCTACGACGCAAAGTGCTCGGAGCGCAAATGCGCGAGCTCTACTGCGAGCAGATTGCGGCCAAGCTCGCTGGGATCATAGAGCACTGCGCAAAGTGGCACTGCAACCTGCTCGTGCTCCCTGAGTACAGCGTCCCTCCTGAATGCATCGCGCGTCTCCTTGAAACCTGCGGATCGATGGCCGTCGTATTGGGAACCCACTACGTAGAGCCAACCCGAACCCGGACGACGTTCTATCAGTCGCTTGGAATCACCAACCCCAAAGCGGGGCACGCGATCGCGCTCGTCGCGTCGGGTGGTGCGATCGTCGGATCGCAGCTAAAAATGCAGCAATCAAAGTGGGAGCCGGACATTCGTCTATCCCAAGAATGGGCGCCGATTCCACTTGAGGCATTAGGCAACCGGCCGCTCGGTATTCTCATTTGCATCGACTTCCTCAACGACAAGGCCGATAGCTTCGCAAGATTCGTACAACCACATCTCGCCGGCGACATGCTCCTCGCTGTGCCCAGCCACACGCCATCTGGCTCTCGGGAAGAGTTCGAACAGAGCCTCCGTAAGGAGGCGAAGCGCTATGGTCGACCGGTCGCCTACGCGAACACTGCCAGCGGCGGCGGAAGCACCGTCTACGTCGAAGACGCGAACACAGACAAAGCGTTCCCTCTGGGCATTGCGGTCCTGGAGCCGGGCCAAGAGGGTGTGGCGATCGTTGACATCGATGCAGAGCGGAATCGACCGCGAGACTCACGCGCAACACGCCTCGATCACCGGCCCGTCGCTCGTCCGGTCGCGGCTTCTCAAATCCTGTACTTGGCTGATCAGAGCGGCAAAGACCACGAACTCTGTATTGAAGACGTGGTCGCCGACAGCGACCTCGATCGTCTCGTCGAGGCCGTCAAGACACATCAGGTTCGTCTGGAGGCGTCAGCGATCGGTGTCGGCCGTCATACGGCAGATCGCGTCCTGGACCTGATCGAGAAAATCGACAACATCGACGACAGCGAGCGAGTTCTCTGTCGACTTCGCGATGTGTTCCTAGCCGCCAGCATTCTGTCGCCACTATCGCTACGCAAGCTCATGCTCGACATTGCAGACGATGAAACAGGTCGCTGGAATGCCAACGGTGACCCTGAACTGACGGGATTCATCGCCAAGTGTCGCAGCCAGTTGCAAGCGGCGAAGAATGGAGCGCTGTGAAGCCCAAGCCAAGCCTGAGCGCAGAAGGACAGGCGACACGCGACGCTCTCTTCAAGCGGTACTCGTCTGGCGTTGTCTCTGTGCAATCGACAGGGAGCGTGGACATAGGCGCGCTTGACGTGACGGTCGATCTTTTCAAGGAAGAGATCGACCGAGCCAAGACCGACTTCAACACTTGGAACTTCGTTTCCGCACGAGACCGGTTTCTAAGGGTTGCAGAGAAGGCAGACAAGCTTCCTCCGTCCGAGGCCATCAACGAAGTCAGGATGCGCGCTCGTTCAGGTGGCGCGGCTGCGATGCTGAACCTTCAGGACACCGAGCGCGCCCTTAGCGTCCTTTCAGAAGTTGAGGAGCGCTACCTGACCGAGCAACAGCGCGCAAATCTGAGCATGATGCTCACCCAGGCCGGCGACGTCGCACGCGCCACGGTTGTCGCCAACGCGCTGCCCGAATCGACACCTGAGACTTCCGCAGCGAAACAGCTCGCTTCAATCGCGCGGGGCGATCTAGAGGTTGGAGAGGTCACCCACTCCCTGGTTGCACTGAAACTCTGCGAGAAGCACCTCGAGCAACAGTATTCGGCTCTTGCTGCCGACGTGGCTATGCGCGCGCTCGGGTCCGATAAAGATCGCGACCTCGTCAGCAATGGGCTCATGTGCGCGCTGATGACAGCATGCTGCGTGACTCTCGTAGAGCAATGCGCACCTGAGGCACGAATGTCCCCGGAACAGCTGCGGGCAGCGGTAGTTGTGATCGAGCGCTACGCCCTACCCGCCTCCGTACCCGACGATCTGCGAGAGGTCTACGTCCGCTCTGCACTCCAATACGCCCATGTCACGCTTGATCATCGGCTGCTAGCGACGCTGCGAGAGCGCTTTCCGGGGGACTTGGATCGGGTCGTCGCGACGAGCCAGGAGCTACAGGCCGACGATCTTGCGAAAGATGGATCGATAAGCGATGCGATCGCACTTGTTTCCGGCGACTCCGCGGGTTGGCGAGTTCAAGCGCGTCGGTTTCACCTCATGGCGATGGGAGGAGATACCCAGGCAGCGTCCAAGGGCTTAAGCGAGTTGGCCGGTCGCTACCCGAATCGGTTTCCAATCGAAACGCTCGCCTGCGAGGTCGCCCTCAATGAGTCACGGTTCCCTGATGCACTAGCTCATGCAGAGAATGCGTTCGCGCTGTATCCAAACCACGGGACCAGATTGTTGCTCGCGCGAAGCGCTGTGTCCTGCGGGAAGAACGAGCGTGCGCTCGACGTGGCTGCGGACCCGGATGTTGGCAATGACTCTGCGTCACTCTGGGTGCTCGCTCACGCTGCCGATCGGTTGTCGGACCCGCGCGCCGTCGCGTTTTGGGAGATGTACCTTCGACTCCGCCCGGACAGCAGCACCGCGAGAATATCTTGGGCGCTCGCGCTCAGCCGAGCGGGAGAACACGACCGCGCAGCCGATGCAGTGGTGGCGATTATCAAGGAGCCTCCCGAGGATCTCTCTGTCGAAGCAATCGTCGCTTGCGGACAGCTTCAGCTTGCTGCAACTCCTTCCGATGATCGCAAAGCACGTATCCGCCGGGTCGCAGATCTTGTCCAGGAGCGGTTCGGCTCGCGACCTGAGATCCAGCTGCACCGATTCACGCTTCTCGCCGGAATCGGGGAGCAACAGAACGTAAGACTCGATTACGAGCGCCTAGAGGCTACTGGACACGTCCAGTCCGTGAGCTTCGATGATCTGCTCGCGACCTTCCGGACGCGCGCCGAGCAAGCCAACTCTGCGCTCACACTCTATCAAGAAGGGTGTCTCACCGTCGAAGCGCTAATCCGGGTTACCGATGGTCGTACGGCATCGTTTGTTTCAGAGCTGCTCGCCGGACGGCAACAGCTTCGGACGTCCTCACTTGTCGGGGATCGAACGGAGCGCGTTCCGTTGGCTGGACGCCGCGTGTTGGTCTCGCTGCTCGAGCTTGTCCTCTTCGAGCACCTTGGTGTCCTCGAACATGTACTGGCGCTCCTCGGCGAAGGCCGTCTTGTCGTTTTCGACGATGTTTGGTCGCAGTTGATCGAGGACGCCGTCTTCCTCCAACAGGTTACACAAACCGAGGAGGCAGACCGGCTCGGCTCGATCGCGAGGCGGATCGCAACTAATTCGAAGTACGAAATCGTTCGAACCTCCGAGAGCGACGACGACGTTGCTGTTTCACGCGACGTCCCATGGGTGCGACTCACCGATGAAACGCATGACATCGGCTGGCTGGCCGGTGTGCTGATCGCGCGCGCTGCTGGTCCCGTTTCCAGCGCGCGCACGTTCGCGCAACGACACGGTCGCCCAATTCCAAACGTCGCACCAGATTCCATCCCGAAGGCAGTCCAACTGGATCAAGCGGTCATCGAAGGGCTCGCACTCCACGGCCTCCTAGAGGCCGCGGAAGATGTCTTCGAGCGCATTCTGGTGGGTCCAGGCAGCATGTCGATGCTCAAGTCGCGTTTGAGCCGGCTCGAAGACGAGCTACGCGCGATGAAGCTGATGCAATCGGTTAAGCGACGCGCCAGCCAAGCGCGAACACGTGGTGCATTCGATGTCGTAGACCGGCCCCGGGTTCCTGCGATCGAGTCTCTGGCAATCGACCACGAGAAGGCGGAATGGACACGAATGGCGATTAGCGAGCCGCTGGCGTACAAGCAGTGGCTCGTCGACGAACTCGACGGCGTTCGGGTCACCGCGGAATACGTCGGCTCCCTGATGCCGCTCCACCCAGACCTGTGGAAGTCGCTTCCATGGTCCGGGTCTGAGGCGGCGGTTACCACCTGGCAGGCGTTTCGTCAGAACGAAACAAGAGAATGGACGCTTGTTGAGGTCGTACGCGCTCTCCCAGACGACTCGCTTCGGAGCGCCGCGCTCTCCCAGCTAGCCGAGCTCGGCTTTCAAGAAGCCCTCGATGCTACCGAGCTCCTGTCGCTTGTGGGTCGTTTCGGACGTCTTGATATTGGAAGGGGCGGTGCTGCCCTGGACCGAGTCGAGTCTCTAGT
>JBBQCR010000044.1:0-13631 GCA_038318935.1 Phycisphaerales bacterium | reverse complement strand
AATGTTCTCTTCGACGCTGAGCCCGCCGGGGGTGCCCTGGTTGGCGAGCGTCTATCTGGTTAAGCCACCCGCCCTACCGTGTCCGCCGCGAGCCAGCGCCGGCACGATGCGCTGCTCGATCAATTGGGCGCGGCTCGCCATGTAGAGGAGCATCTCGCAGCGCATGGCCATCTCTTCGTTGGCCGGATCCAGAAGCACCGCGCGGATCTGCTCGCCGATGTTGGTGCCGCCCGGTTCCCGCACTTCGGTCACCACAAGTCCGCGGGCGGCGCAGTGATGGTGAAAGCGGTGGAACTGCGTGCTCTTGCCGCTTCCGTCCGGTCCGTCGAAGACGACGAAACGACCCGAAAGGCACGCGGGGAAGCGGAGGCCTGACGCTTGCGACATGGCGGTCGGAGTGTAAAGGAAGTGCTCATGCATGAGACGGGAGCGTGACCGTATCATCGCCTTCATGCGCATCGACCTGCGCGATCCTGATGGACGGCGACTGGGCCGGGTCGAGGTTGATCCGGCGCAGCGCCCGGATCTCGTGCGCCTGCCCGGTGAGACTGCCGACGCGCCGGGCAGCGAGCGATTTCTCAATTGGGAAGGTGCCATCGACGATGGCGGGCATCTCCGCACGTGCGTGGTCTGCGGCAGCTCGAGTCTCTATCGCGGCAAGGTGTTCCCTCAGGTGACGCCATTCGTTGTTCTGCTCGCCTTCGCCGGTGCAGTCATCGGCTTTCTCGGCTACGCGACGAATCCGCTGGTGCTTCCGGCGCTCTTGGTCCTGCTGCTCGTAGACATCGCAACGCTCGCGCTGGCCCGCGAGCGGCTCGTCTGTTACCGCTGCGGAAGCATCTACGCCCGACTCAGGATCGCCCGTTATCACAGCCGCTGGTCGCGGACCGCGGCCGAGCGTGTGCGAAAGGGTGACGGGGAACCGGTGGCGGGTTCGACCGCTTCCTGAAACAATCCCACCGGCATGGGGCTTCCCGAACTCATTCTTCTCGGCGCGGGAGGGCACGCCTCGGTCGTGGCCGAGAGCGCCGTGGCCGCAGGATGGAAGATCCTCGGCTACGTCGCAAACGAGCCGACTCGCGAGACTGGCTGTCCCGCAATGAACGTGCCGTGGCTGGGGCCGCTCGACAAGCCGACTTCTGACGGGCTGCGACTTATCTCCGGCAGCACCAAACTGCATGCGGCGGTCGGCGACGCGCGCGTGCGAGAAGCGTGGTCCGCACGTTTTCCGCGCGAACGATTCGCCACGATCGTCCATCCCGGTGCGTGGATCTCGCCCAGTGCCACCGTCGGGCCGGGCAGCTACGTCGGCGCCTTTGCGGTCATCAACGCCACCGCGTCGATCGGGCTCGCGACGATCATCAACACCGCAGCGATCGTCGAGCACGGCGTCAAGATCGGCAACTGGTCCCATTGCGCGCCACGGTCAACCCTTGCGGGACTTGTTGAGATTGGTGAGCGGGTACTCATCGGCGCTGGCGCGGTCGTTCTTCCGTTCGTCAAGGTCGGCGGTGACGCCATCGTCGGCGCCGGTTCGGTGGTTCACCGAGATGTGGATGCGGCGAGCACTGTCGCCGGAACGCCAGCTCGACTGTTACGCGCCCGCGGCTGAACCGGCGGTGGTGCCAGCCCAAATCACGAAGCTCACGATCGACGAGCCGAATCCGATCATCACCAGGGTGAGGATCGCTGCGCCGACCACGAGTCCCGCGTCGCGTGGTGGCAGCCGAAAGGTCGGCATGAGCAGGAGCCACGCCGCAGCGATCGGGACCAGCACGTCGTAGGTCTGCTTCAGGAACGGAATGCCGATTGGAAAGATTCGCACGAGGAGAACAAGCGATGCGACCATCAGCATGCGCGACGAAAGGACCCGCAAATCACCGAGCGGTCGGCGGTCGACGATATGGAAGAGATACGCGCCCGCAATGAGGCAGGTCGCTCCGAGCGGCATCATGAGAAGTCCGCGAAACATCAGCAGCAGGCGCGACGACCAACCGACTTCGACGGCCTGCTCTGTGAATTGAGGGAACAGTCCCTGCTGCCCCGCGAGGCATGCGGCGACAAAGAGCACCGCCGCGCAACCGGCGACGATCAGCGGCCAGTCGTAGCGAGACGACGTCACGAACGGGCGTTTCTCTCCGACCGGAACTGGTGTCGGCGCGGCTTTCGGCTTTGATGCGGCGACCGGTTCTTCGATGACAGCGGAAGGAACGGGCTGTGGTGTCGGCGAAAGGTCGTAGCTGGGCTCGGCCAGAGGCGAGCTGGGTTGCGAGCTGGGTTGCGAGCTCGTTGGCACGGCCTCGGCAACCGGCTGCGGCACCGTGGGTGGCTCGATCTTGGCGAGGTTGTTCGGGTCGTCGTTGGTCACGAGGGCGCTCCTCGGGGAAGGCAGTCGGCTTGGTGTGTGGTGGCAGACGATTGTTGGGAATCGCCCGCTCCTTCGTTGACACCGCCACGATATCGCTTCTTCGCAGTCGGTGTCCGTGCGAACGTGCTGCTACATTTTCGCCCCCATGCGTTTCGCACAGTCACTCGCGTCGGCATCGATCGCGGTCGCCGTCCTTCTGACTTCCTTCGCTCGCGGCGAGGACGGTGCGGCGACGCCAACTCCGGGTTCGGATCAGGTCGTTCTCAAGAGCGGCGATGTGCTGCGCGGACGGATTGTTGAGTCGACCGAGGGCGTCCTCGTCTTTGAGCACCCGGAACTGGGACCGATGCGGATCTCGCTGGAGAAAGTCAGCTCGTACGGACCGGCTGTCCCCGCCCTGCCAGCGTCGGGTGGCGCAACGAACGTCGCGAGTGAAAGCGGCGATACAGCGACATCAACCGTGAGTGCGTCGCCGAAACCGCAGTCGTCCGCCGACGAGATCGAAGCCGACAAGACCGGTCAGGCGATCGACGGATGGGATTTTTACGTCTCTTTCGCCTTCGCGGGCACTTCGAATGTGAACGACGAATTTTCGGTGCGCGGCGGCGCCGGTGCGCGACACGAGAACGAGCGCACCAAGACGACGATCGACATCGAGTACTACTTTCGCGTCCTCAACTCCGAAACCACCGACAACAATCTCCTCGCCAACGCGGTGCAGGAGTGGAACTTCGGCCAGTCACCATGGCTGTTCTTCGTGCAGGGCCAGTATCAGTACGACGAACTCCAGGCATGGCAGCAGCGGGTGAGCCTGTACACAGGTCCCGGCTACAGACTGATCCGCGGCGACGTCATGCAACTCACGCTGAGGCTTGGCGCCGGTGCGACGTACGAAGCTGGCAACGTCGACGATTGGAAACCCGAGTTGCTGCTCGCGCAAGATTTCGCGTGGCAGATCAGCGAGCGGCAACTGGTTGCGTTCGACGCCAGCATCGCTCCCAACGTTGAGGACTTCTCCGAGTATCGAATCCAGGCGCAACTTGAGTACGCACTGGCGCTCACCGGATCGAAGCGCGGCCTCGCGCTGACGCTGGGGTTGCGGGAGATCTACGACAGCAGACCCGATCCCGGATCAGTCTCCAGCGAGTTGCGCATCTACGGCGGATTGAAGTACGGATTCTGACTTCGCGAGTTTGTTCAACGCTGGGGTTCAACGCTGGGGTTCAGCGCTGGGGTTCCGCTCGCCTCAGTCGTCCTCGTCACTCTCAGCGATCGCCGGCTTCCCGAAGATCGCGCTGCCGACGCGGACAAGATTGGCACCGCACTCGATGGCGATCTCGAAGTCGTTGCTCATGCCCATCGACAGGATGTCGAAGCGGTCGCCGCCAACTCCGATGCGGCGGATCTCATCGAAGAGCTCGCGACAGCGCTCGAAGATCGAACGCAGCGTCGCCGGATCGGCGTCGATCGGTGCCATGCACATCAGCCCGCGCGGCTTGAGCGAGATCATCGTCTCGATCATCTCGACGAGATGACGGGCCGCGGCGGGGGCGATGCCGTGCTTGGTCGATTCGTCAGCAACGTTCACTTCGACGAGCACTTCGACCGGCTTGTCGCGACGTTCGGCCGCGAGTTGCAGCTCTTCGGCAAGACGCAGGTTGTCGACCGAGTGAATGAGCCGCGAGAGCTCAACCGCCTTCTTCACTTTGTTGCGCTGCAGCGACCCGATCATGTGCCAGCGCACGCTCGGTCCGGTCGTGGCCCCCAACGGGGCGAGCAGCGAGCCGCCGAGTGACGACGGCATTTCCTTGCGCCGAGCGAGAAACTCGTCGACTTGCGCGGCCCGCTGTTGAAGCTGTTGCACGCGGTTCTCGCCGAGATCAACCTGTCCGAAGCTCATCACTTCGCGGATCTGATCGATCGACGCGGTCTTGGTGACGGCCACCAGAATGATCTCGGCAGGTGTGCGGCCCGAGCGCTTCGCGGCAGCAGCGATTCGCGACTTCACGTCGTCGTAGCGCTCTCGCAGCGGTCGCTCGGCTCCAGACTCCGAAACAGTTGGAGCGGCCGGTGCGGTCGGGGGGATCGTCGAGCGGCTGGCCATGATCGAAGGGTACGGCTGCGGCGCGACGGACACAAGCGGCAATGCGCGATGGAGTGGTAGTCTTCACTCCCACGATGACGACAATCCGCAACGCTCCCGTGGTGCTCGTGATTCGCGACGGCTGGGGACGGAATCCCCACCCCGAACAGGCCGCGTACGACGCCACGAAGATTGCCACGACGCCGGTCGCCGACCGGCTCGCGTCCGAGTGGCCGCACACCCTGATTCGGACGAGCGGTGAGGACGTCGGCCTGCCGGTCATGGCCAACGGACCGGTCATGGGAAACTCGGAAGTCGGCCACCAGAACATTGGTGCCGGGCGGATCGTCGATCAGGAAGTCATGCGAATCACCCGAGCGATCCGCGAGGGTCGATTCTTCACTAACCCGACGCTCAAAGCGGCGTTCGACCATGCCAAGCGGACGGGCGGGCGGGTCCACATTCTTGGACTGGTGAGCGATGGTCTCGTCCACTCTGACATGGGGCACTGCTTGGCCCTGCTCGAGATGGGCAAGCGCGAAGGATTTCCGGGCGATCGCGTGTTCGTCCACGCCATCACCGATGGGCGCGATACGTCGCCGACTTCGGGCAAGGGATTCATCGAGACTGTCGAGGCCCACATCGCCAAGCACGGCGTTGGCCGCATTGCCAGCGTGATCGGCCGCTTCTACGCTATGGATCGGGACCATCGATGGGATCGGGTGAAGAAGGCGTGGGATTGCCTGACGGCTGTCGGAGAACGCACGGCGCCGAGTGCCGGCGAGGCCCTCGATCGCTACTACGCCGAGCCAACCGACGCCGCGCGACAGGGCGATGAGTTCGTCGAACCGACGCAGATTGCCCCAACGAACGACCCCGGTCTGCCATCACGCTCGCGCATCGCTTCTGGCGATTCGGTCCTCTTCTTCAACTATCGCGGCGATCGGCCTCGCGAAATCACCAAGGCGTTCGTCTACGACGAAGCAGCCTGGCGAGACATTCAGGGTGGCGGCTTTGATCGCGGAACGCCGCCGAGCGACCTCTTCTTTGCCACGATGGCTGCGTACGAAGAGGGCCTGCCGGTCGAGGTCGTCTTTCATCGCCCCGAGCGGCTGGTCAAGATCCTCGGACAAGTCATCAGTGACGCGGGTCTCACACAATTTCGCTGCGCCGAAACAGAGAAATATCCGCACGTCACGTTCTTCTTCAATGACTATCGAGAAGAGCCCTTTGAGGGTGAGTGCCGCGAACTCATTCCGAGTCCCAAAGACGTCACGACCTACGACCAGAAGCCGGAGATGAGTGCCGCTGGCGTGCGCGACGCCGTCCTGCGCCGCTTAGCCGCCACGGATTGCGAAACGCTCATCATCGTGAACTTCGCCAACGGCGACATGGTCGGACACACTGGCAAGCTCGATGCGGCGGTGAAGGCGTGCGAGACGGTCGACGCGTGTCTTGGCACGATCATCGACGCGACGCTGAAGCGCGGCGGTTCGCTGATTGTCTTTGCCGATCACGGCAACTGCGAGCAGATGTGGGACCCGATCGCCAACTGCCCGCACACCTCGCACACCAACTACGACGTGCCACTCTTCGTCGTCGGTGAGGCGTTCAGGGGCAAGCGACTTCGCGACGGAGGTCGCCTCGCGGACGTGGCCCCGACGACCCTGGCGATGCTCGGGATCACGAAACCGGCGGAGATGACGGGGACGTCGCTGATCGCGTGAGCGCGAGTGGGCGGTGATTCGCGGCCATCGAAAGATGTTCTAAGCGTCCAGCTAGAGGCGACATCGCCGCTTGGAGCTTCGCTCCTCAGCGGCAAGCTTGCAATCATGCAACTGACGGAATCAATCCGACTCTCAGAGTGGTTGGACCAGAGATCGGGGGCAGGTCACCATCGAGCGGCGATGATGCCACGGGAAATGGGAGGTCCTTGGTTTTGGTGCGTTTTTCCCTGCAGAGGGTTGGTGTACGTGCGTGTCTTCTATGAGGCCAATCCAGCAGGCATTTGGATGACTGCTGACCGGATGGCTGATCACGAGCGTGGCGGGCGCGTGCCGACCCGGCGCGGACCTAACGGGGCGCTGGAAGCGGACTTTCAAAACGGTGGGCGTTCATACGAGGCGTTCATACGGGACAGACACGCATCTTGCTCCGGGAGCGGTGCCTTGACTGTCCAGCCCACCTCGGAGCCCCTGCGCCTGTCGGTGCGTGTGTGTCCAGTAGGGATCCGCCCGTGGCAGTGCCGACCAAAGGAGGCGGAATATCCGAGCCATTGGGAAGTGAGTCGGGTGCGTGCGACGGGCGAGATGAAACTGCCGGGGGGGATGGTGTTTCTGTTTCAGGCGCTGGCGGGCGAGGCGGTGGGTCTGTGCGAGGTGGCGGACCGGATCTGGCGAGTGAGCTACCGAACGAGCGTGCTGTGCTTCGTCGACATGCGGGGCCACTCGCCGCGGGTGCTGAGTGAGGAGCCGTGGGAAGTCGACGGCGAGGAGCCTGAGGATTGAGCCAGGAATTCCGGTGGATCAGGGATCGATCGCGTATATCTTGGGGGCGTCGAGCCGGGCTAAAGTGTCACCCATGTGCCCGGTACGAAGCGCCACCCATGTGGTCAGACGTACAAGGAACACCATGAACTCGTCTATCGCTCGAATCGTCACTGGTTCGCTCACCGTCGTCGCATGTGCAATCGCGCTATCAGCAGCACCCGCTGCGACAGCCACCAACGGCCGTATCGTGTTCAACAACGACGAGTGGACACTCGGCACCCTCGGCTTTGTCGCGCCGAATGATGCGGCCACGTTCGTGCTCAACATGATCGAGTGGACGGCCGGGCCAGGACCCAAGCATCTCCTGATCTTTTCGGACAACTTCGGCCTCGTTGATACGCAGCTCTTGGCGACGCTCACGGGCGCCGGGCACACCTATACGCAGACGACGAACGTCGCCGAACTCGCGAATCTCGCGTCGTACGACGTGGTGCTGACAACAGGCGTCACGATCGACAATCAGACGCTGATCAACTACGTCGAGAATGGCGGCAACGTGTACCTCGAAGTCGGCACTGGCCTTCGAACGGATTTCCAATTTGACACGTTCGCCAATCACTTCGGTATCGGAATCACTCATGCCTACAACGGCATCGACGGCGCGATTGCGATCTCGTCGCCGCATCCGATCTTCGCGAACGTCGATCATCTCTATCAGTTCAATGGCTGCTCGCTGATCGATCTGACGCCCAACGACGACGCTGAAGTTCTCGTCACCCTCAACGGCGCCGGCCTGTACGCGGCGTACGCACCGAGCGACTGCGCCAACTCGCCCGACCTCGACGGCAACGACCACGTCGACACCGCTGACTTGGCGATCTTGCTGGGCGCGTGGGGCACGTCCGACTGTGCGGCCGACTTGGACCACAACGGCGACGTGAACGCGACGGACTTGGCGATTCTGCTTGGCGCGTGGAGTTGATCGCTTCAACTCCACGCGCGACAAATGGTGGCTGTCCCTTCTTCTGTTTGGTTCACCGTCTTCTGTTTGAGAGGTTGCGACGCGTCGCGAGTCACGTCACGGACACGCACCCCACGCGCCGAGGAGAATCGCAAGATCCGACGCATTGACCGCGCCGTCGCCGTCGAGATCGCCAGCGCACTTCGGAGTCGGGGTCGCCTCGATTCCTACGACGTGGCTGGAGCCAGTCGCTTCCTTCTCAAAGGTAGACGGCGGAGGCGCCGAGATGTTGCCAAAGAAGACAACAACGGCCTCATAGAAGACACACACCTCCAAACCCCTTTCGCGATGAAGAACTCGGCGATTTTCTCATCTCGTGGAGCGGTCGCGAAGGGTGCCTTGTCGGATTGTGCCGGCGATCGCAGTGACTTCGGTCACACAGATCGCCGCGCGAGGCGAATCTCGCCACTCGCGAGCGTGCAACATCCACACGAGCCATTCGCGGGACGGAGTCGTCGGTTGTTCGGGCAAGCATTCGTCTGCGCGGGGCGGGGGTGGCGATGCTCGTCGTGGTCGGCAGTCGCCCGCACGCGCCGCACGCTGCCGTCTTCCGGTCTGCCGAAGCTGCGGACTACGAACTTTCGGCCCATCGCCTTTGCATGCCGACCGATGACGCTAGTTCTGCTTCGGCGAACGCCGCGAGTTCGGCGTCGAGCACATTGAGGGTCGACAGCGTCGACTCTGGACTGCTGCCCGCCTTGCCGATCACCGGGATCCGACCCTCGGTGTCAACGTCGTGCAAGAAGGCGGCAAGGCCTGAGCCCTCGGTGACCGCTGGAACCTTTCCGCCAAACCGAGGGTTCGGAACACCGCTCGTCCCACGCTGCGGCAGCGTCGACATCACACGGACCGTTGGTCCCGGGTCGCGAGTTATGGCTGGCAGGTGTATGGCGGCATCATGAGGAGCGATTCGCAACGATGAGGAGATCGTCCGATCCTGAGCCGACCATGAGCGCTGCCCAATCGGGCTCGCCACCTCGGTCGCTCGGACAAAGGCAGCCCGCAAGGCGAATCAAATGAACACCCATCCGAATCACTGTCTTTGCCACAGGATCGGGGTCCGGCGCATCCCGGCTCACTGTTCCGAGGCGACGCGGGAGATGAAGTGAGTCACCGGTGAACTGAAACGCCCTGAACGACCTTGCGAGCGATGGAATCGCCGAGCTCGCGGACCCGCCGCGGCCGTGTGGGCGCCCTGCAGCGAACCCACGCGGACAGTCGAATGCGGTTCAGAGAACCAGCCGTTTCACCACAGCACGCATTTGCTGCGAAATGGTCGCTGCCCGCTGGCCCTATCATCTCCCCTTCATGTTGCCCCGCATCGCCATCATCGGTCGACCGAACGTCGGCAAGTCGAGCCTCTTCAACCGGCTCGCGGGTCGTCGCGTCTCGATCGTCGATCCGACGCCCGGCGTGACCCGCGACCGCGTCAGCTTTACCGTCGAGATCCTGCCTCCGGTAGAGATGGCCGACGCCGAGCCGCGCTACGCCGAGTTGATCGACACCGGTGGCTACGGCGTCTACACCGCGGAAGGGAAGCGATTCGATGACATCGGCGAGGATCTCTCCCGCCTCACCGGCGCGATCGAGGCCCAGATCCGCGCCGCGACCGAAGAGGCGACGCTCATTCTTTTCGTGATCGACGCCCAAAGCGGCGTCACTCCGCTCGATCAGACCATCTCGACAATGCTGCGCCGTCACGGGCATGCGAGCAAGGTGATGTTGGTCGCGAACAAGGTCGACGACGAGAGTTGGGAATCGCACGCGCTCGACGCCGCGTCGCTTGGCTTTGGATCACCGACGGTCTTTTCAGCCACGAGCGGCTATCGCAAGCGGCACTTTTTCGAAGCACTGTGGGAGCGCGTGCCTGTCGACGCCGGCCCGGCTCGCGAAGCCGAGATGAAGCTGGCGATCATCGGTCGCCGGAACGCGGGCAAGTCGAGTCTCATCAATACGCTCGCGGGTGAACCTCGCGTCATCGTGAGCGAGATTGCCGGAACGACCCGCGACGCGATCGACGTGCGATTCGAGTTGGACGGCAAGGCGCTGCTCGCGATCGATACCGCTGGCGTGCGCAAGAAGAAATCCTGGGCCGACGAGATTGAACAGTTTGCGCATTTTCGGATGCTTGATGCGATCAAGCGAGCCGACGTGGGCGTGCTCCTCATCGACGCTCGTGAGAAGTGTTCGCAGATCGAGAAGCGGCTTGCTCAGGAACTGGAAGATCAGCAGAAGCCCGCGGTCATCGCGGTCAACAAGTGGGATCTGGTGTCGGGCACGCTGAAGCCAGCGGATTACCTTGAGTACCTCGAACAGGAATTTCCGGGGCTCTCGTACGCTCCCATCGTCTTCCTCAGCGCCAAGACCGGCGATGGTGTGCGCGACGTCGTGCGTATGGCGTTCAATCTGTATCGCCAGGCGAGCCATCGCGAGACCACCGGCCGTCTCAACGGCGTCATCCGCGACATTCTCGCCGACCGCGGCCCGAGTTCGCGATTGGGCACCAAGGCCCGTGTCTTCTATGTCAGCCAGATCGATGTCCGGCCGCCGACCATCGTGATGGTGGTCAACAAGCCGGACCTCTTCAAGGGACAGTACGAGCGATATCTGCTCAACCAGTTGCGCGAGCACCTGCCGTACTCCGAGGTGCCGATCCGGCTGCTCTTCAGCGAGCGGAAGCGGATGAAGCTCAACGAACTTCGGGCTCGCAACCACGGCTCCGATCGCGACGAGTAACGACTCGTTGCGCGAAGGGAATCTGGCGACTGGGCATCGCTCGCTCCTCACGTTCCTCCGTACACTCCGTCCATGTCGATCTTCCCGCTCCCTGTCTTCGAGGCCGAAGCCGATCCGTCGAAGCGGTCGGTCATGAGCGACGCCGAGATCTACGCCCGGCTGAAGCCACCGTCGACAATCGTGGTGCGCGTCGGGCGCATGAAGTTCATCGCCGAGTATCCGCAGAGCGGCGACGCCAAGCCGGGCTGCGGATCGAAGCTGGTCGCTCGCACGCATCGCGGCACCGAAGTCGTTGAGATGCTCACGACGACGTGTTCCAATTCGGGCTGCGGTAAGTCGGTGTCGCGTTCAGAGATGCTGGAGTACATCGAGAACTCCGGCGGCCGCGAGTATCCGTTTCACACCGACGGACACATTCTGCGCGTTGCCACGATCGACGATCTCAACCGCTGGTCGGATCTTCAGTCGCGGGCCCGTGAGACGCTCAAGGATGTCCGCCGCATCGCAGCCGACAGCGGGCTGCCGATGAAAGTCGTCGACGTCGAGCCGATCCTCGGTCAGGAACTCTTGACGGTGTATTTTCTCAGCGAGGATCGCGTCGACTTCCGCGAACTTGTGCGGGAACTTGCTGCGGAGTTCAAGACCCGCATTGAGATGCGACAGGTCGGCGCCCGCGACGAGGCTCG
The DNA here is from genome assembly GCA_038318935.1 of Phycisphaerales bacterium. Lineage (GTDB taxonomy): Bacteria > Planctomycetota > Phycisphaerae > Phycisphaerales > SM1A02 > JAEUIT01. The sequence continues at coordinate 2,248 of JBBQCR010000044.1, read as the reverse complement.
CTTGGTCGCCGACTACGAACGCTGCGGCCAGCACTGCTGTTGCAAGAACTTCCTCAAGGTGCTCAAGCCGATCTCGATGCGCTCTGCAAAGGTGCAGAAGGCGACGCTTGATCCGCTCAAGATCTCCGGTCGTTGCGGCCGCCTCATGTGCTGCCTGCGATACGAGGACCAGACCTACGAGGACCTGAAAAGGCGGTTGCCCAAGAACAAGTCCCGCGTCGGCACGAGCGAAGGCCCGGGCATCGTCGTTGACGGCAAGATTCTGGTGCAGCTTGTTCTTGTGCAACTCGAGCACGACGGCCGCGAGATCGCGGTGCCCGTGGAAGAGTTGCTCGATCCCAACGAGTGCCCGCAACCGGTTGCGGACAACACGGCGACCGCCGCGCCGACACGGACGCAGGATCCGCTGCGAGGACTATCGTCGGAACAGACCGCTCAGAAAGTCGACGACCGTGAGCGACGCGAGAGTGGACAACGGTCGCGTGCAGATCAGCAGGACCGATTCCGTTCAAAGGCCGAGTCGATCGACGCCGCGCCGGTCAAGCCAACATCTGTTTCGCCAGTCACGCCGCCCGTCACACCGGTAACGCCGGAAGAACCCGCCGCCGTTGGCGACCCTGTGCCAGGCGAACGGAAGCGTCGTCGTCGCCGTCGTCGCCGCGGTGGTGGTGGCGATGAACCGCGCGATCAGCCGCAGGATGGGGCCGCGGGGGCTTCCGCGAGTTCTGGAACAACGCCCGAATCGAATTCCGAAGACGACGACGGTCCCAGCGCCGCGGAAAGCACCGAGTCGGGCGACAGCGCATCCGATGCTGCGGCGACCGATGGAGCTTCCGGCTCGTCGGGGAAGAAACGTCGTCGCCGACGTCGGCGTCGTCGCGGTGGAGGCGGGGGCGAGTCCGCGGGACCTCCTTCGGACGATCCGATCGGGTGACGGTCGGCAACGAACCTCGCCGCGCGATTCGGTGTAGCCTTCGGACTTCACCATGGCTCAAGCCCCCAACGCGACCCCTGCGTCCGCTTCCACCGAGACCAACGTCATTGACACGCTGCAGTCGTTGACCATCGCGTTTGCACTGGCGATGACCGTGCGGTCGTTCGTGACCGAAGGCTTTGTAATCCCGACCGGCTCGATGGCTCCGACGCTGGCTGGCGCCCACTTCAACTACCGTTCGCCCGAGACCGGCTACGAGTACTCGATCGATTTCGGGCCGATTCTCGAAAGCGCCATGGTCAACGGCGGCAAGCTGCCGCCGGGTCAGCGGAACATGGTCGATCCGATGATCAGTTCGGTCGTGCCGATCGGACGACTCGAAACGAGCAAGATCAACGAGGAAGCCCGCATGGGCGACCGCGTGCTGGTGCTGAAATTCCTCTACGCGTTCTCCGATCCGAAGCGCTGGGACGTGGTCGTGTTCAAGAACCCGACCGATCCAGTTGGCGACACGCAGAACTACATCAAGCGGCTGGTCGGATTGCCCAACGAGCAGTTGTTGACGCTGGACGGCGATATCTGGACCGCGCCCATCGGCGCACCGCTGAAAGACTTCAGGATTGAGCGAAAGCCCGAGCACGTGCAGCGGGCCGTCTGGCAGCCAGTCCACGATTCCGACTATGTTCCGATCGATGTCCCGGGACTCACATCGCGGACCCGCAGCGCGTACAGCGGTCAGCCGTGGCTGGGCGAACATTGGGATACGACCGGGCGGGCGTACGCGACCGAGACGGCCGAGCCGACGACGCTGCGCTGGCGACTGAACGTTCTGCCCATCGACGATCGTTCGGGATACAACGCCCTGCGTTCGATCGAGCGACTCTACCCCGTGAGTGATGTCCGCATCAGCGCTGGAGTGGAGGCCGCCGACAGTGCGAACCTGTCGATGAGCCTCGACCTCGACGCCCGCTCGCACACGTTCCGCTGGGCCATCAAAGACGGCAAGGCGACCCTGTCGGTCTTCCATCGCGAAGACGGCACGATGGTCGCGGAAACGTCCGTCCCGTTCGTACTTCCGCAGACTGGCTCTGCGGCCGACCTCGAGTTCTGGCACGTCGATCAGCAACTCTCGCTGTGGCTCAACGGCACGCGCGTCGCATCGCTCGACTACGACCAGTGGACGCCCGACGACCGCGTTCGCTTCTCGTTCCCGGGAACCGACGTCGAGTCGTACAAGTCATCGCCGGTGGACCGCCTGCCCGAGCCGCCTCAACTCTCATGGAGCTTTGCCGGTTCGCCAGTGACGCTGCATCG
>JBBQCR010000043.1:0-13884 GCA_038318935.1 Phycisphaerales bacterium | reverse complement strand
CTTTGGCTTGGCGTATCTGGTCTTCCTGTGCGGCCAATCGATCCAGCAGCGAAAGCGACGGACCTATTGCATCGTCGTGTCGTGCATCCAACTGCTGTCGGTGCCGGTCGGTACCGCGATCGGCATCTTCGCTCTGATCATCCTGACCAAGGAGCGCGTGGCCGCGCTCTTTGAAGGACGATGGGACGGGGCGCCAGCGCCGCCATCGGGGTACTGACAACGGCCAACAGGTCACGGTTCGACCGGCGTCAATTCACGCAACGCCAGTCGACGCCATCGAACCTCCATCGGCCGAGCGCGATCTCCGACCCCGTGGACCTGTAAGCCAAGATGCCCTTCGCGATCCGCAGCGTCGAAGACGACTGCCGCCGGAACGCCGTTGATCCACGTTCGAATCACGTCGCCTTGGGCCACGACGCGAAGGTGATTCCACTCGCTCGGTCGATATGCCGCGTGCGCGTACGGCGCGTTGATGAGCGGAAACAGCCAGCCGCGCCGCGCTTCGTCGTACAGCCCAGCGGTGTATCCTCGTTCGGACGGATCGAGTTCCACCTGATACCCGACCATGCGTCCGTCTCGATTCGCGAAGCCGCCTTCTATGTGGCTGCGAATCTGGATGCCTGAATTCAGTTCGACGTCCTGTTGCACGTCCACCAGCAACTCGAAATCACGGTACGTCCGTTCGCTGACCAGGAAGGTATTCGGCGTGTTCGGCGTCGTCGTGCCGACGATCATGCCTTCGTCGGCGCGATACTCAGCGACCCCGCCCCGCGGCTCCCAACCGTTGAGCGAGTCGCCTTCCCAGATCGGCTGCCACGGTCCGGCCGCCCAACGCACGCGATCGAGTGGCTCGATCCAAAGGTTGCGGAAACGCGTGGTGGTCGCGCGGCCAGGAAGCCGAAGCGGACCAGCCTCCATCGTCGCGTCCTTCGGATCGTCCGACAACAACGCGTGCTCGACCAGCGTGAAATCGCCGTCGACGAGCACCGTCACGACCGCGGCCTTGTTCATCACCGGCTTGAACCAGATGTCGGCGGCGTGCCAGCGATTCGCGTCGTGCTGGTCGTCTGAGTTCGTCAGCGCCAGTTCGAATCGATCCATCAAACGCAGCGTCGCGTCGCCATCCGAGGATTGCCACTCCACATGCAGCCGGCACGCGCGATGCGTGATGCGCGTGAGGAAACCCTCCCCTGCTCCGACCTCGAGTGTGCCGTCGCGCTGCAACAACTCCGCTTGCGTTCGCGCCGTGCTCGGTACCGTCCCCGGATCGGCGGCGTTCACAAGCATCGTGTCCGCACCTCGATCGATCAGGAGGGCCGCGAATTCTCCCGGCACGGCACCAAGTCCGGCGTCGCGCACCGTCACTGGACGACCGTCGATGGTCGCGGCGCGGCGATCGACGGGAATCCTCTGCAACGTGTACCACGCGTCGGTCGACCAGATGCGCTCGCCGTCCGCAGCGGTCGGATCGCAGCGCAGGTGTACACAGGTGTTGACCTCACGACCGTCAATCTCCAAGTGCACCACGCGTCCGTCGTCGCTCGCTCGCGCGGCGCGCACCTGCAAATTGCGCTCGTCGATCTTCGGACCGCCGTAATCCTTGGTCGGCCGATAGCTCCAACTGCGCAGCTCGTAGTGCGAGGGATCAGCGAGCCACGCCCGATCGACCGGCTTGGTGAAGGTGATCTCGAAGCCCTCTTCGGTGACCCGCATCGCGTACATCTCAAAGGTCACGTGGTCGTTGGGCACGAGCCGCTCAAGACCGAACTGCGTGCCGTTGTAGTTCCAGTTGCCGCCCGCACCGATGCCGCCGGCGTACAAACTTCCATCCGGTCCCCACGCCAAGCGATTGACGCCGACTTCAAGCCCCTGCGTGCACTGAAACGCCGCGCCTTGCCAGACGCCGTCAACGCGCTCGAGCGCCAGCCGTCGCAATCCACCCGCGGTAATGTCACCAACGAGCATCTGTCCCGCGTAGGGACCGCGCTCCATCAGGATCGGCTGGCTCGGCGAGTTCGAACACTCGCCTTGCGGCAGGAAAACCGCTGCGGGCGCCCGCGGGCGATCGCAGAAGATGCTGGCGAATCCTCCCAGTGGAAATCGCTCGGCGAGTTTCGGCACCACGTTCGTGTTGTTGAAGTGACCATAGAAGCGACCGGGGACGACTTCGGCGAGTTGGCTCGCTGGCATCCAGGTGCCTTGGTTGTCGCAATAGAAGAGCGTGCCCTCCGGCCCGATGCCGATACCGTTGGGGGTGCGCGTGCCGCCGGCGATGATGCGCGATGTGCGACTGGTGAGATCGACTTCGAGAATGCCACCGCGCAGAAGGCCGTTGGGCGCAGCGTTGGTACCCATGCCTTCCCACGCTGGTGGAGCCATCGCCGTCGACAGCGTCGCGTAGAGCGTGCCCGAGCGCTCCGGCACATCAGGGTCGGGAACATGCACAAGTCCGAAGGTGAACTGGTGGTAGTTCCAGGCTTCCCAGCCGCTGGCAACGTCTTCGTGGGTTTCGAAGTAGCCGTCGCCGTCACGATCGGTGAGCCGCGTGATGGCTTTGCGGTGCGAGACATACAGCGCGTCGCCGACAGCGCAGAGGCCGCTCGGTTCGTAGACGCCTTCGGCAAGCGTACTGATGCGGACGTCTGCGGGATCACCACTCGTAAGTCCCTCGATCGCCAGTAGTCGATCGGACGCTTTCGACTCGATGTCAGGGAGCTGCACCTCGTCACGCTGCAGCGGATCGAAGGTGCCGATCACCAGTCGACCGTCCGGAAGAAACGTCATCGCCCCGACCTTGGGCTCGAAGCCCTCGGGTCGAATGTGCTGCAACGTGAAACTCGGATGCACCCCCACCACGGGACAGCCGTCACCGGGACGCCGAGCGTCGAGCAGTCGCTTGGGTCCGGGCGAGACGACTCGCGCCGGCACTGCCTCGGTGCGCAGTTGCTGTGTTGGAATCGGTACGAACTCGGCCGCACCCGGCGGCATCCACTCAAGCAAGAGCATTCGCTTTCCGCCAGCGTCGAAGTGCTCGAGACGAACAGGATGTGCGCCGACCGCGAGCACGAGCATGCCGCTCGACTTCGACGTCGCACCATGCCGACCGTCGTGCTCGATCAGGACGTTTCCATCGAGCGTGCAGCGTGATCCGTCGTCGCTGGTCAGCCGAAAGCGATACGGCCCAGCGATATCCACCTCGATCGATCCGGTGATCTCGGTGAACGTCGGACCTGTGGCATTGCCAAAGTCTGCGTTCTCGCGGAGTGCGATTGAAGGTTGCACCTCGTCAATGTTGGGAGTCTGATTCGGCGCGAGCGTCGGAAGTCGCAGCGGTGCTGCGCCAAGTTCATAGACGCGAACGGTCACGCCAAGCAGCGAGTCCTCGGCGGACGCCGACGGAGCAAGCAATCCGCTCAGGAGGACGACGAGGACGAATGACGTCTTACGATCCGGATGCGCTCTCGACACGCGCGTGAGTGTACGAGCGGCAAGGACCGATCGGGCAACTCATGGCACCACCGTCCACGCCGTCAACCATGCGGCAAGATGAAACGGTCCGACCTCGCGATCGTGATCGACGTCGGTTCGCGTAATCGTGAGCGGCGTGACCGGGCTCCCCCAACAAGACAACCACCCGCCCTCGAGTGGATGGAGGGCGGGCGGTCGTTCTGTGAACAGGTGAAAGCTGCGGGCGGCGATCGCCACTCCGGTCAGCCGTTGGTCGTCATGTCCTTCTCGCGATGTTGCATCTGGGCCTTGAGCCGGGCCAGGATAGAACTGTGCATCTGGCTCACGCGGCTCTCGGAGAGGTCGAGCGTGGTTCCGATTTCCTTCATCGTCATCTCCTCGTAGTAGTAGAGGACGACGATCAGTCGCTCGGCCCGCGAGAGCCCCTTGGTGATGAGCGTCTGCAGATCCTGGCGCTGGATCTGCTGCACCGGGTTCTCCTGACGCGTGTCGCGGATCACGTCGATCTCGCGCACGTCCTTGCTGGAGTCGGTTTCGAACCACTTGCGATTGAGACTCACGACGCCGACCGGACGCGAGTCCTTCTGCAACTTCTCAAACTCGGGCTTGGTGACCCGCATGCGATCGGCGATCTCGGTGTCGGTGGCCTTGCGCCCGCTTTCCATCTCAAGGAGCTTGCGGACCTTCTCGACCTTTGCGGTGCGCGAGCGCACCAGACGCGGCACCCAATCCATGGCCCGCAGTTCGTCGAAGATCGCGCCGCGAATGCGCTGCGTGCAGTAGGTCTCGAATTTGACTCCACGTTCGATGTCGAAGGCGTCGATCGCGTCCATCAAGCCGAAGAGACCGGCGGACATGAGGTCGTCGATCTCGACTTCCGACGGCAGCTTCATGTGCATGCGCTCGGCGGTGAACCGCACGAGTTCAAGGTGCTTCTCGATGAAGAAGTTCCGGAGCTCCTTCGACGGCATGACCGCGTACTCGCGCCACAACTCGTCGATGGGACGCTGCGAATAGGGCAGCGGCTCGTTGGACTTGAGCTTCTTGGCGGGTGAGGCTGGCTTGACGCCCAACTTGGTCGAAATGGGCCGCAGGCTCGCCGCCAGCGGACGGCCCGCAACCAGATTCCCCGCGACGCGACTCGGCGTCACCTGCACGCGAGGCTTCGCCGGACGCGAAAGCACCTCGACGGTAGCGACAGCCTTGGCTGGTTTCGTCGGGGTCTTGGCGACTGGCTTCTTCGAGGGGACTTCGGCCACGCGTTTCGAAGGCAAAACCTTCGGCGCTGGCGTCGCCTTGGTAGTCGCTTTGGCGCTTGGCTTCAGCGCGGTGGAAGACGACGAGCGTCCGCTTCCGTTTCCGGAGGCCCCGCCTGCAGACCGGCTTGTAGTCTCAATGATTGACGTGCTGTCTGTGGCGCGCGCGTTTGACGCTCGCAACGTGGTCCTCGACATCGGTCCGCTCCTTGACCTGTGAGCCCGTCACCAAAGAGTGACGGGTGTCGATGCTTCGCAAGCCATGAGCCTGAACCAGGGTTTCCCTCGGAATCCTTCCGAGGAATCGGTTCAAGTCCAAACTTGTTGGCCTGTTTTGGCCTTCAAGTTCCCTCCGACCCGGTTGGGCCTTTGGGTCCATCTTCAACTCCGACTTGCCTCATCAAGATTGGGCCGTCCTCAAGATCGGGCCGTCAGCAAGATCGGATAGTTGAGAAGGTCGCTTGCGACTTACCTACTTCTAGGTTGTCGTTCCGAAGCGGTCAGTGCGACCGGATTCGGTCCGTTGCGTCCCTCACCGAGTCCTTGGCGAGGAACGCGCGGAGTATAACGACAAGCGCTGTGTGTGGGAACTTCTTTTATCAGTCCAAAGATTTTTTGCTCATGTCCGAGCCACCGCGCTCTTGGGAACCAACAACCCACCTGCTACCCACAGCGTCAGGCAGCTTTCGCAGTGACGGCAACCGACGACGTGGCCACCGAAGACTTTGATTCCATCGCCGAGCGATTCTCACGCGCAATCTGCGCCTGCTCGCTCATCGCATGAACTTCAGCGTCGTCCTCGGCAAGAAGTGCCTCCGCCTCCGCCTCGAACTTGCGCGTCGTGACGCGCACAAGATGCTCGCAGATCGTGCCGACCACCGACCCACCGATGAACGCCAACACCAGCGCGACCAGCGATCGCTGAAGGATCGCGTCCGCTGGATTGCCTGCCGACAGACCGACAGCGATCGCCAAGGCGAAGGCCACAAGGGCGAAGCATGCGGCGATGAGTCTCGCGATCTTCAGTTGCAACAGGGCGCTCCAACGCGGGAGTCCAACAGCGAGCGATTGCGCGGTGTATCGGCTAACCGCGTGCCAGCCATCCGGCCAATCTGGTCAGAAAGCCGACTCGGGCATCCGCGAATGCCTTCGGATCGATGCCGCTGGGACCATCGGCTGCGCCGCCATCCACCAGGCCTCGGGCGATCGCCCTGATGGCTCGTGAGGCCGGACAGTCAGGCTCGGCGACGAGGAACGGTTCGCGCTTCTTCACGCAGGCTCGGACCGCCGGATCAAACGGGACGATGCCCGCGAGCGACAGTGGCGTCTCCAGAAACGTTCGGCTGACCCGGTCGATGCGGCGAAAAACCTCTTCGCCTTCGTCGCGATCGTTGGCCATGTTGACGATCAGCTTGATGCACGGATTTCGAACCTTGCCGACGATCGTCTTCACCGCTCCATAGGCATCGGTGATCGACGTGGGCTCCGGGGTGACCGCGACGAGGACGGTGTGGGCCGCGGCCGCGAACGCGATGGAGTTGGAGGCAATGCCCGCCGCGGTGTCGATCAGGATCAGATCGACCGAGCGCTCGAGCGACGCCAACTGAGCAAGCAGCCGCCGTCGCCCTTCGGCACCCAGATTCGCGACGCTGGCGACGCCGCTGGCGCCGGGCACCAAGCGAAATCCGCCGGGAGCGAGCACCATGACTTCTTCGATTGAACGACCGCCGAGGATCACGTCCTCAAGCGTCGCTCGCGGTGAGAGACCGCAGAGAACATCAGCGTTCGCCATACCGAGATCAGCGTCGAGCAGACACACACGACGAGGCTGGACGTTTGTTCGATCGGTCCCTGCCGGCGAGAGCGATCGCGCTCCGAGGGCGATGGCGAGATTGACGGCAAGGTTGGTCTTGCCGACGCCGCCCTTGCCGCTAGTGATGGCGATCGCCCGCGCGAGACGGATCCGGGCGTGGCGAGGCGTGTCCACGCCGCGCCCACGATCGCCGCTCTCGCGTGCCGACGATCCTCCCGTTGATCCAGCACTGGGTCCCACGCTGATCGACGCCATGCGAGGCGGTGCCGCGACAGCAGTCGATGACGGGTCGCCGGAACGCATCAGCCGACGGAGTGTGCTTGCCTGGTCCGAACCCGACTTCTCGGTTCGCGGGTCGTCCGACCGAGGGGCGTCGGTGGTGTTCCAATTCGGCCGGTTCGTCATGTTGCAGAGAGTCCTCCGAGCAAGAGCTCGGCAAGTCGCGTGGGGCGGGCAGTCTCGATGTGCTGGGGCACCTCTTGACCGGTCGTGATGTAGCTCACCGAACAGCCGACCTCGCGGAGCACTCGCAAGGCCGCGCCGAGGCCAACGGCCTCGTCGAGCTTGGTGAGAACGACACGGTCGATGCCGACGGTTGAAAAGGCCTGGGCTTCGCGGCGCATGACCTTTTCACTGGCGACGCTGGACAACACCAGATGCGTTTCGTGCGGTTCCGCCGCGGCCATCATCGCCGCGAGGTCGCCGAGGCGATCGGTGTCGTTCTGGCTTCGTCCGGCCGTGTCGATGAGCACTACGTCGAGATCGTTCATGCGCCGGATTGAGTCGCGCATCCGTGACGGTGCGAGAACTATCTCCAGCGGAAGTCCGATGATCTCGGCGTAGGTTCGAAGTTGATCCACCGCTGCGATGCGGTAGGTGTCGCAGGTCACAAGACCGACGCGAGCGCCATAGCGGAGCTTCAACGTGGCCGCGATCTTTGCGACAGTCGTCGTTTTGCCGACGCCGGTGGGACCGACAAAAGCGATCGTGAGTGGTCGACCATCACGACGCCATGCGCCGTTCACCGGTTCGAGTCCGCGACATGAAGGAAGAAGCGCCGCGATACGCTCAATCGCTGCGCCGCGCACCGCGTGATCGCTGGCGAGTTCTTCCAGAGTCAATGTTGAACGCAGCTCCGCCACGATCGACACGGCAAGTTCCATCGCGACTTCCTGACCGATGAGCGCCGCGTATACCGCGTGCAATCGTTGCGGGGTGTCGTGATCGATCCCACGTTCGCGCGCGGTTGTTGATCGCGTCAGCACTTCACTCACGAGACGGTCGATCGCTGCGAGATCGTCGCCGCGTTCGCGTCCCGATGCCGGGCGCTGGACCATCGGCTGCGCCTGCCGTTCGCGCACCACCGTCGCGATCGGTTGCGGTGCGGCCACGCTTTCCACTGTTGCCGAAGGGACTGGCAGCGGCGTCTGAAGCAGCGCTGCCCGCTCGCTGATCCGCGTTTCCTGGGCCGGGGAAACCAGGACGAATCGTTGCGCGACGCCCGCAGCACTCGGGCTTCCGATCGGCAATGGTGGAGCGGCGGTCGGAGCAACCGTACGCTGCGCCGCGACGGTTGTCGCTGCGGCGTTGGCGTTGGCGACGACACTCGCGCTCGTGCGAGGCGACACCGACTGTTCGCGATCGAGTTGGATGGCCATCGCCTGGGCGAGCAGTCGGGTCCGTTCACGATCGAACGCGGTCGGTTCGTCGTTGCTCACGGTCGCACTCGCTGTCCCGCCACTGGCCGCCGGTCGCCCATAGGCACGACTGGCGATCGACCCCTGCAGTCCGATTGCGCGACCGCTCGTCTCGTTCACGCCGATGCTTCGCTTCGATGGTCCCGCGCCGGCATTCGCAGGCAGCGATTGCGCCGTGACTTCGATGACGATCTTCTTTCCAATGCCGAGGAAGCCACCCTGCGTCAAGGTGCGGGTGTGCAGAATCACGGCATCGGAACCGAGGTCGCGCTTCACCGCGGCCATCGCCTCCGCCATCGTGTACGCACGGTAGTTCTTCAGACTCATGCGGCGCCCTCCATGGCTCCGACGCTCCCCGCCGGACGCCCCACGAAAGGAGGCTCGCCCGAGGTAGTCCATGTCCTTCCGAGGTCGCTCATGACTCTGTGTTGACTGCACGCGTCGGACATCCTGTCCTCCGCACATTCAACCGGTTGGACGACGGCAGAATACCCGACCGCGGACTCCTCGCTCGCCCTTTGCAGAACAAGATTCACAAACCATCTGTCGGATTCCACGATCACGCGGCGGCGGAGAGCGGGCTCCCGGGCGACATCTGCGACATCGGGACTTGCACGAGGCCGACGCTTTCCACGTCGATTCCCTTAGCGATCTCGTTGTACCCAAGAACCACCACACCCGGAATGTGCGGGTCGAGGGCCTGTCGCACCTGGGCTCGTACTGCAGGGCTGGTCACGACGATCGGGACCCGTCCGGCATTGATGAGCGGTTGGGATGTTTCGGTCACCGCTCTGGCGATGCGCGCCGCCAACTGCGGCGGGATCGAGAAGGTGGTCCCGGCGGGTCCGCGATCGATGTAGCCCGAAACGAGATCCTCGACCGCCGGATCCATCGTCACGCAGTGGAGTCGCGGACGGCCGTTCTCATCGGGCTCGCTGTGCATCGCACAGATCGTCCGACGCAAGGCGTTGCGAACGTACTCGACCAGCACCTCGGGATCTCGGGTATGCGGCATCCAGTCGGCAAGCGTCTCGAGAATGGTCTCGAGATCCCGAATCGGCACGCGCTCGCGGAGTAGCGATTGCAAGACCTTCTGGAGTTCGCCCGGCTTGACCACCGCCGGCACCGTGTCCTCAACCAGCTTCGGCGCCCGCGTCTTGAGTTGGGTGAGGAGGTTTGAGATTTCTTCACGGGTGAGCAGCTCTTCTCCGTGACGTCGGACGATCTCGGTGACGTGGGTCGCCATGACGCTGGTGGCGTCGACGACGGTGAAGTTCATGGCTTCGGCGCGACCACGCATCGACTGCTCGATCCACGTCGCATCCAGTCCGAACGCCGGCTCCTTCGCGGCCACGCCTTGCAGGCGACCGTTCGCGAGTCCCGCGTCCATGGCCATCAGGAGTTCCGGGTACAGCACGCCTTCGCCCACACTGGCTCCGCGAATGCGGACGCGATACTCGTTGGGGGAGAGTTGCATGTTGTCGCGGATGCGCACCGGCGGCATCACCAGTCCAAGTTCGACCGCGAGCTGACGACGAATCGCGCTAATGCGGTCGAGCAGGTCTCCGCCTCGTGAGGTATCGACGAGTTGCACGAGTCCGTATCCGATCTCAAGCTCCAGGACGTCGACCGACAGCAACTCCTCGACTGGCTGCGGCGGCGCTGGCACCGCGGCTTTGACGCGCGCCTCGTCCGCTTCGCCAGACTTCAGTCGCCGTTCCTTCCATCCGATGTACCAGGCCATGCCAGCAAGACCCGAAGCCGCAAGCAGGAGCGGAAAGGTTGGCAGCGGCGTGGCCGAGAGCAGTGTCAGGAAGCCCGCGATCAGGTACAGCGCCATCGGCTGCGAGGCGAGCTGCTTGGGAATCTCTTCGCCGACCGTGCTGCCGTCGCCGGCGCGAGCCACGATGAGACCCGACGCGATGGCGATGATGAACGCGGGAATCTGCGATGCCAGACCGTCACCGATCGACAGCATCGTGAAGGTCTTGACTGAATCGTTGAAGCCCCAGCCGAGCTGGAACTTGGCGATCGCGAACCCGGCGAGCACGTTGATGATGGTGATGAGGATGCCAGCGATCGCATCGCCGCGCACGAACTTGCTGGCACCATCCATAGCACCATAGAAGTCGGCTTCGCGGGTGATCGTCTCGCGGCGCTCTCGCGCCTGAAGCTCGCTGATCATTCCTGCCGAGAGATCGGCATCGATGGCCATCTGCTTGCCCGGCATCGCATCGAGCGTGAATCGCGCCGCGACCTCCGACATGCGGGTGGCACCCTTGGTGATCACCACGAACTGCACGATGACCAGAATGATGAAGATGATGCCGCCGACAATCGGATTCTCGCCGGCGACAAAGTTGGCGAAGGCTTGGATCACGTGACCCGCCCCCGCCATCGCCTCGACCGGATCGCTGGTGGTCGTCGAGAGGATGAGCCGGGTACTCGCGACGTTGATGACCAGTCGGAAGAGCGTCGTCGCCAGTAAGAGCGCCGGGAACACGCTGAAGTCCAGCGGACGGCGCATGTACATCGTGGTCATCATCACGATGGCCGCGATAGCGATGTTGCCGCAGATGAGAAGGTCCATCACCGGCGCGGGCAGCGGAACCACGAGCACGCCAATCAGAAACAGGAACGAGATCGGCACGATGAGGTGCCGGTGTTCGCCCACACGGTGCAGGAATCCCGGAAGGCCGGGTTGTTGTGCTAGAGGGACTGGCATGGGGTTCTGTTCAGCTCACCGTGCTCGGAGCGAAGCAACTGAGTCTTGGCTCACGCGGCCGGAGCAGCGGCTCGCTGCACCGAACGAATGCGTTCCTGTTCCGTGGTCCGGGCGGCGCGGCGTTCCGCAGCACCGTCGATGCGATAGACGAACGCGAGAATCTCGGCGACGGCCTTGTAGTAGTCGGGTGGGATCTCCTGGCCGACCTGCACTTGCTTGTAGAGCGCCCGAGCCAGCGGCTTGCGCTCGACAATCGGCACTCCGTGCTGCCTTGCGATCTGCCGGATGCGCATCGCCAAGTGGTCGGCGCCCTTGGCGACAACCCGCGGAGCATGCATGGTGTCCGCGTCGTACTGAATCGCAATCGAGATGTGCTCGGGGTTGGTGACGATGACGTCGGCCTTGGGCACGGCACTCTGGATGCGTTGCATCGCGATCTGCCGCTGAATCTGATGACGACGCTGCTTGACCACCGGATCGCCTTCGGACTGCTTGTATTCGTCCTTCACCTGCTGCTTCGTCATCCGAAGGTCGCGAAGCCGCTTCCATCGCTGAAACGCAAAGTCCGCGATGCCCAGAATCAGGAGGACGACCGCGATCTTGATCGCGAGTTCGAAGAGCATCCAACCCGCAGCGAGCGCGGCGAGTTGCGGTTCCATCGCCGGCATACCGACGAGCTGTCGAAGGAACCCTGACACCGTGATGTATGCCACCGTACCGACGGCGACGAGCTTGAGGATGTCAAACGCCGTCTTTGCGACGCCGCTGGTTCCGAACACGCGCTTGAACCCCGAGAGCGGCGAGATGCGCTCGGGCTTCACCGCCAGGGTCTTGGTGGTGAAGAGAATGCCGACTTGCCACACACTCGCCAGCCACGCCACCACCAGCGAAACACCAAGAGCCGGCAGCATGATCTTTCCGCCGATCATCAACGCCGGCCTCGTCGCGTCATCGATCGATGCGACGTTGGCCGCCTCGATGTTGGCGGTGGGATCCAACGCGCTCCGCAGCAGCGTCGCGAACAACCCCAAGAGCGGCACTAGCCCCACCATCAGCCCGAACGTCGCGGCGAGCAGAGTAAGCGCCGCCGACGCATCGGTGCTCTTGGCGATGTTGCCCTCTTCGCGTGCTTCCTGAAGCCGTCGCGGAGTCGCGTCCTCGCTGCGTTCGCCGAGATCCTCTGCCATGTCAGGTGCTTCCTTCCACGACGAACCACGTCGAGAGCAGCTCGAGGTCGGCGTGCATGAAGGTGTGCAGCGCCTCGCCGATCGCTCCCATGCCAAGAACGATCACGCCCAGACCGAGGATGATCCGCAGTGGAAAGCCGAGGTTCATCAGGTTGAGCGACGGCACCGATTTTGAGAGGAAGCCCAAGGCGACCGTCTCAAGGAAGAAAAGACAGACCAGCGGCGCGGAGACGCGCAAGGCAAGTTCGGTCGCGGCGAGGAGTACGCCCGCGAGCAGGCGAAGCAGGGCGTTGTCGAGTCCGAATCCACCCACGGACACGATCGCTCCGACACCGCCAAGCTGCACATAGTGAAAGCTCTTCAGGATCGCCGAGACCATCTGCTCGTGCCCGCCCATCGCCAGGAACGCGGCGAGTCCCATGAAGAAGAAGATCTGCTCCAGCACGTCCGCCTCGTCATCGAGGGTCGGGTTGTACATGCGGGCGAAACCGAGTCCCATCTGCGTCCCCATCACGAGTCCGCCCATCTGCATGGCGACCAGCGGAAGGATCGCGAGAAATCCGACGACAGCGCCGATGAGCACCTCGCAGACCATCAGCGGAGCGATCGATCCGAAGTCGAGCGGCACGGTCTGACCGCGGAGGGCGCTCGCGGCCAGTGTTGGATATGTCGCGAGCGCGATCATCGCGATCAGGAGCGCCTTCACCAGTCGTGGAATCGTCGGCGAGGCGAACAGCGGCGCGAAGATCGCCAGACCGCTGATTCGCACCAGCACCAGGATTGCTGGGCCGAGGTGATGCGAGAGGGTGGCGACCGCGTCGTGCACGATGAGGATTCCGGGTCGAAGGAGGCGTTACGTCGCGGTGAACATCGCCACCGAGAATTCCATGAGCTGCACCGAGAGCCATCCAAGAATCGCCACCGCGACCAGCAGCATCGCTGCGATCTTCGGGACGAACGACAGCGTTTGATCCTGGATCTGTGTCACCGCCTGCAGAATGCTGATGACCAGCCCGACGACGAGTCCGACCGCAAGGATCGGCGCCGACAAGACCAGCGAAAGAATCAGAGCGTCACGGACCAGATCGAGTGAATCGGTAATCACGGGGTCCCCTTTGCTGCGCCGTTGCGCGGGGTGCCTGTCCGGATCTCACGCGCTGGGCACGATGCACAACGCTCGACTCTTTCTTTCCCTTCCACCGTTTCGCATTCCCACTCCACGCTTCGCGGCGCTCCAACGCCCCGACGCGTCCACAGGTCGTCGCAGGAACCCGTCTGCTACGCGAAGGCCATGCTGCGTCCGATCGTCTCCACCACCGTCACTACTACCGGATCGCGCGCGAATCCCGCCATCAGCGAACTGCACACGAGTTGCCATCCGTCGACCATCACGAACAGCAGCAGCTTGAAGGGCATCGAGATGAGTACCGGCGGCAGCATCATCATGCCCATCGAGATGAGAAGGCTCGAGATCACCATGTCGATCACCAGGAACGGCAGGTAGATGCGAAACCCGATCAGAAACGATGCCTTGAGTTCGCTGAGGACAAACGCCGGCACCAGCGTGATCATGTCGACATCGCGGTCCCAACTGAGCTTGGATGGATCGCTGGTGTCGACGCCGCGATGTTCAAGCATCATGAACACTGCCGACGTGTTTCCAGCTTTCTCGATCTGGGCGATCATGAAGTCACGGAGCGGCGCCTTGGCACGTTCCCACGCGAGGATCTGATCGGTC
>JBBQCR010000042.1:0-13920 GCA_038318935.1 Phycisphaerales bacterium | reverse complement strand
GATCCGCGAAGGACGGGACGCAAGGGCGACGGTCGTCATCTGAGGGTCTCCTGCGATGCCGCGGATCGGCGACAAGCCTCACGCGCGGACGTGCATCAACCCCCTCCGTGGAGAGATATCGGGTGGACCTTCGATCTGTATGAGGGAGAGTCCAGCGTCCGAGAACGAATTCGCGTTCTCCTTCGCCACCGACTCTTAGTACGCCCGGCGTTCGTGCCCGCGCCGCCAGTTGAGGAACGCCCGGTTGAGGACGCGATAGCCCCCGGGAGTCGGATACTCGCCGGTGAAATACCAGTCGCCGCGGTGTTCCGGCATCGCCGTGCGAAGGCCCTCGACCGTCTGATAGACGATGGTGATCTCGCCTTGCCAACCCGATCGCTCCAAGCGCGGGCTTCGGACCAGGTGGGCGACCTTTGCCGACAGTTCGTCCAGCGTCGATTGCTCGTAGATACGCGCGACATGGTTCTTCATGCGATCGGCAGGCAGTGATTCCTGCTCGACGCACAGTCGCTCGACCTCTTCGAGGATCCCTTCCTCGCCGCGATCCCGCAACAGTGCCACGGCCGCTTCAAACGCTATGAAGCGACCGAGTTGACTCATGTCGATTCCGTAGCAGTCGGGATACATAATCGGCGGCGAACTGCTTGCGACCACGATGCGCTTGGGGCGTAGTCGCGCGAGCATGGTGATGATCGACTCACGAAGCGTCGTCCCGCGCACAATCGAGTCGTCGACGACGATCAGCGAGTCGCCGGCTTCGACCGTGCCGCGGGTGATGTCGTAGACGTGGTTCACCAGCGAATTGCGGGCGGAATCGTGAGTGATAAACGTTCGGAGGCGCTGGTCCTTGTGGGCGACTTTCTCAGCTCGAGGTCGTCGCGTGAGGGCCGCGCGGATGGTGTCGGGTGTCGCGCGGCCTTGACGCACGAGTTCAGAAATCAAGAGCGCCTGTCGCTCGCCCTCGAGCTCGTCGAGTCCTTCGATCAGTCCCAGATACGCGGTTTCGCTGGTGTTGGGGATGAACCCAAAGACCGCGTGATCGAGATCGCCCCCGAGCACTTCCACGATGCGCGGCGCGAGTTGTCGGCCGAGGGCCTTGCGTTCGCGATAGATGTCGCGATCGTTGCCGCGACTGAAGTAGATGCGCTCAAAGGTGCATTGCCGCAGCGGAAGCGGATCGGCGAAGCGTTCGATGCTGGAGCGGCCGTCCCGCTTCATGGCAAGCACATGGGCTGCCGGCAACGGCTTGACGTCGTCGGGATCGGCATCGAACACAGTGACGAGGGCGGCCCGTTCGCTGGCGATCGCGAGGCATTCATCGTTCTCAAAGACAAACGCCGGTCGGATCCCCGCGGGATCGCGGCAGACGAATGCGTCGCCGTTGCCGAGGGCTCCGGCGAAGACGTATCCGCCGTCAAAAGTGGCGGTCGCCCGCCGCAGGATGCGGGCGATGTCCAAGTTGGAACTGACCTGATCCCACAATTCGCGCCCGTCGAGCGAACTGAATGAGCCGGGGCCGATCTGCTCCGACAGCAAGTCATGCTCGCGATCGAGGAAATACGCAATCTTCTCGATCGCCACCTGGGTGTCGCTCTCGCCGACGGGATGCAGGCCGTATTCAATGAGCTTCGCAAAGAGCTCTGCCGAGTTGGTCAGATTGAAGTTCCCCGCGAGCGCGACCATGCGACTCGCGGCGGTGTTGTGACGGATGTAGGGGTGGCACAGTGCTGTCGACCTGCCGCTGTGGGTTCCGTAGCGGAGGTGCCCGATCATCACTTCACCGAGGAACGGAATGCGGCGCTTCAGTTCCAGTTCGCTCAAGCCGTCCATTTCGCGGGCGGACAATGCCTCGACCGGGGCGAAGGCGGCGTCGAAAAGCCGCTCGATGGCGTTCCGCTTGGCGGTTCGCTCGCGCACCAGAAACGCCTCGCCGGGCAGCATCTCGAACTTCACCGTGGCGATGCCCGCTCCGTCTTGCCCGCGGTTGTGCTGCTTCTCCATCAGGAGAAACAGCCGTCGCAGGCCCCACAACGGATCTCCGGTCGATGCGCGAAACCAGTCGATGGGCTTCTTCAGCCGCACCATTGCCAGACCGCACTCGTGCTGAATGGAATCGCTCATGAACGTCGTGAGGGCCGACTCGGAGGAAGTGGGAAGCGTAGGGCGGATCACCGCGATTGCCAACACGTTTGCACGCACTGGGAACGTGCGACGATGATGCGGCCGATGTCGCAGCGCCCGCCTGAAGATCTCGCCGTCGGTGCACTCGCGTGGGCGGGTTTGCTCGGGCGCTGGCTTGACTTCGCCAAGGCAAGTGTCGCCCTCCCCGACGACGGCGATGGGGGGAGATGGAAGCGATCGGTGGTCCCATTCATCGAGATGCAGGCGACGATCTGGGCGCTTCGGGAGCTGGAGACGTTGGACGTCGCGGATCGGCCCTTCGCCCGCGATCGCGCCGAGCGAATGGTTCGTTCAGCAAGCGCTGCCTTGGGGCGTGCGTGGGGCGACGTCCCCATGCCTCCCGAACTGGTCGAACTCCAGAACGACGCGACGATCGCGCTCCGCGAAGCGCTCTACGCGGGACTCGTGGAATTGGTGTGGCCGGGGCCTGGACCGTTCGTCGTTCCCGCAATCGACGTCGGTCCGTTGCGGGGGACGCTGGCGCTGATGCCGCCGGGATCGTTGGCGATGCCTGGTGAACCAGTCGCGTGGTTCTCCGAGCGAGATCCGGTGGCGATCGAGGGCTGCGATGCGCGGGTTGCCAAGCGGGCGCGACAGGTCTATCGCGAACTCGACGAGCGCGGGCGAATCATGCGTGACGTCATCGCTCCGCTCGAAGGTGCGTTACAACCGGGACTGCCGATGCTGGTGGCGCTGTCGATCGACGGCGCCGCGGTCGGACGATTCCTTCATCCCGCCGAGGAATGGCTGGCGATGCAGCGTCGGGCCCTCGATGGTCGGTCGGTCATTCCTGTTGTCGTGCACGAGGAGTGACTCGGGTCGTCGAACTACCGCACCGAATCGAACAACGACGTCGCGCAGCCGGTTGCGCGCGGGGCGCGCTGGCGCGGTTGGACGCACAGCGTCCGAGTCGGCCGGTGCTGCTGGGCAAGACAGAGGCGGTCGACCAGATGTGGCGCCCGCTCGTTCCACAGTCGCTCGACGAGGTCGGGCCGGTTGCACTGCTGCGAGAGATGCAACAGGACGATCGCCTGAGGAACGCCGCTGGCTGCGATGTGCACGGCCGCAACGAGACTTTCGTCGTTGGAGAGGTGGCCCTTGCCGCCCATGATGCGTTCCTTCAGGAACAACGGACGGTCGCTGATGCGCTCAAGCTGTTCGTCGTAGTTACTTTCGAGGGCCAGGAGATCGACGTCGCGGAAGTGTTCGAGCAGCGCCTGCGGAACCCGCCCGAGATCGGTCGCGAAGCCCAGTCGCGTCACGCCGCGCTCGCAGACGCGCTCCAGCAGGAACGCGGTCGTTCCGCGATCGTCGTGCGGCGTGCGGCAGGCGTGCAGCGTGAGACCGTCGCCGAGATCGCAGCTATCGCCGAAGGGGCAGAGATTCGCAGCGGGGACGCCGAGCCTGCGGGCCTCGCGAACATGCGCTTCGTGCAGGCGAACGCGAATCGGATGGCGGTCGAGCACCCGTTGCCACGTGTCGCGCCAGTGGTCGGCGTCGAGATGGGTCAGCAGAATATCGGTCGCCTCCTCGGGCATTCTGCGGACCGAACTGAACAGCCGTTCGCGAGTGGCCTTCGGTGAAAGGCCCGCATCGAGAAGAAGAAGCCGCTTGGTGTCACAGCCACCGCGCGGCACCAGCAGCGCTGAGCAGTTTCCCTGCGATCCCGAAGCGAGAACGGTCAACTCCATCATGAGGGCGACTCGCCTTCATCAGACTCCGCGGTCATGCCTTCGCGGCTGGCCTGCAAGGCCCGATGGCGCGAGCGACCGAGTCGATCGGCAATGGGTCGCTTGGAACTGGTGATGAAATCGATGATCTCCTTGACCTCGGGAATGTGTTCGCGCTCGCGCAGCAGGTCCACGTTTCGCTTCACCGAGGAACCTCGACGATACAACGCCCGAAACGCCCATCGCAGGTGATCGATCGTCTCACGCGGAAATCCGGCGCGACGCAATCCAATCGTGTTGAGCGCCACGACGCTGTTGATCTCCAGCAGCATGAAAAATGGCGGCATGTCCGCGGAGAGTCCCGATCCTCCGGACAGCATGGTGTTGCGTCCGATGCGAACGAACTGGTGGATCGCGGTCTGGCCACCGATGACCACGCGATCCGCGCACCGGGCGTGGCCGCCGAAGCACACGGTGTTGGCGAAGACGCAGTCGTTGCCGATGCGGGTGTCGTGGCCGGCATGCGACTGCGTCATCCAGTAGTTGCGATCGCCGATGGTGGTCGGCACGTCGTCACGCGTGGCGCGGCTGATGGTCACGTGCTCGCGAAAGGTGTTGCCCTCGCCGATGACCAGTCCGGCACCCTCTTTGGCCGGATCGAACTTGAGATCCTGCGGGGCGAAACCGAGGCAGACGCCGGGATAACAGACGTTGCGAGCGCCCATCCACAGCGGCCCGTTGAGGTGCACGTTGGAGACGAGCGTTGTGCCGGGACCAATGCGGATCTTGCCCGCAAGGACGCAATGGGGTCCGACCACGACGTCGTCGGCGAGCTGCACGTCGCCACTGATGACCGCGGTGGGATGGACATGAGGCATGGCGGCGATTCTACGGGACGCAGACGCAGCAAACGGGCCGCATGCGAGAGCCCACGGACCGACCAGTCAGCGCGGCGAGCCGGGGATACGCACGGTGTAGCATGTACCGAGAATGGGCTTCCCGATAGGCGATGTGCTTGAGTTCCGAGACTGTGGCCGCGTGCCCTACCGCGATGCCTTCGCGATGCAGCAAACCGCCCACGCGGAGGTGCTCGCGGCGAGAGAGAGCCCGACCCCTCGGCCAATGCCGGTGCTCTTGGTCGAGCACGACCCGCCGGTCATTACCATCAGCCGACGTCCGGGGGCGGAAGCGAATCTCGTCGCCGGGCCGGAGCGCCTCGCGGCGGAGGGGGTCATCGTCGAAACGACCGACCGTGGCGGCGATGTCACCTACCACGGTCCCGGCCAACTGGTCGTCTATCCGATCATCGACCTCAATCGCATCGGTTTGCGCATCCACGGCTACATGCGGATGCTGGAGCAGGTGGTGATCGACACCATTGCCGAGTTCGGCGTGCGCGGGCACCGCGACGGCTGCGCCACCGGGGTGTGGATCGGCGGCGAAGGCGACGATCCGGCGTGCGGCAACGTCGGCACCGGAGGGCGGAAAGTCTGCGCGATGGGCGTGCGCGTGTCGCGGTGGGTGGCGATGCACGGTCTGGCCCTGAACGTGACCACCAATCTCGATCACTTCAAGCTGATCGTGCCGTGCGGACTTCCGGGGCGTTCCGTGACGAGTTTGGCCGCAGAATTACAATCGGCCGTACCCGCGATGCAGGTCGTCCGCTGGGCGTTGGCAGAACACCTGCTGGGCAACGTGATGGCCGCGCTGGCCGCCGCCCCGTCCTCGTCGGAGCGATAGCCGGCGCCGACCAATCAACGCAGGCTGCCGCTACAGTGTCCGTCATGCGTATCGCTGATCGCCTTCTTGTCGCCGCGTCGCTTGTCGCGGCTGTCTCCTCACTCGCACTCCACTTTGGCCACACTCCTGCGGCCAACGCCACCTTCGCCCCATCGGCGACCGATCTCGGTCCGGCCGACGGCGTGGTGCTCAACGATCAGAAGCCCGAGAAGGACGCCAAAGACGCGACGACTCGACTTCGCATCGAGGGCAAGCGACTCGCGTGGGACGATCGGGCGACCGCTAAGGCTTGGTCGCTCGGGGCTGTTCACGTGGACAAGATCATGAAGGCGCTGCTCAACGGCAAAAGCTATTCCGAGAAGCGCAAGGAGTTCGACGACGAAGCGCTCAAGCAAGAGCAGGACTTCCAGAAACGGGCCGATGACATGAAGGCCAAGTTCGGCGAGGTCACTCCGAACAGCCCCAACGCTCCCGAGGCTCAAGCTGAAGCGCAGAAGCTGTACGAGGAGTACAACAAATGGCGCGAAGGTTCGATCAAGATCCGTGAGAAGCTCTACTCCGAGCAGATCGAGCAGGCCTATCGCGAACTCACCGCCGCCGTCGATGGGGTCGCTGAGAAGGAAGGCATCGACATCGTCATGCGTTTCATGCCGACTGCGGATCCGTTTCAGGCGGACACGGTGGTCAACGCTCGCGAGCAGGTCATCGGTCGAACGTTCCTGCGATCACCCGAGGCGATCGACATCACCGCAGACGTGATGAAGTCGCTCGGCATCACCGAGTGACGGTCAAGTTAGCTTCCCCACGCGCCCAAGAGAATCGCCAGGTCCGCCGCGCTCACGACACCGTCGTCGTCGAAGTCGGCCTCGCAGCATCCGGCCGGACACGCGCCCCATCCTCCAAGAAGGAGCGCGAGGTCGGCGGCGTCGACGTGACGATCTCCGTTGATGTCGGGCGTCGCGGTGCAGCTTCCACCAAACGAAAACTGCAGGTGGTCGACTTCGATGCCACCGGAGGTGTTGGTGATCTTGATCTTGGCGATCCCGCCGGCATCGATCACGCCGAAGAACCGATCTTCGGCGGTGCCGCCGAAGAAGTCGTCGTCGGGCAGCGCTGCTGGTCCAACGGAGCCGAGCAACACGTCGCCGGGTCCGAATGCCTCAAAGAGCACGGTGCCGTCACCGTCGGTCCAGACGATGCCCGCGTGAGTCGGCAATCCGCCAAGGACCGCGGCATCGAACGTGTAGGTGACGCCGACTTGGCCGTTACTGAACATCGAGCGACCGTTGGTGCCGCTGCCGTCGATCGCGCCGTCGTCGGCGTCGACAGAATCGGTATTGAAACCGGGACCGATGACGCTGACGCCAGCATTGGCCGTGACTCCGGGCACGTTGAAAAGGTTGTCCTCGAAAGTCTCGAGCACGTAGGTCGGATCAACTGTGTTGAAGGGACTGTCGGCGCTGCTCAGGTAGGGCAGGGGTCCCAGCAGTGTCTGGCCGTGGCAGTCGGTCGCCGAGAGGATGCAGAGTGCGAGAATGGCGGTAGCGTGCAATCGCATGGGCTTGTCCTTCGAAGGGGTCGGGTCTTCATGGAACCAGTGGCGCGGGCTCCACGAGGGAAGGCGGCGAGAAGCCGACGCGGCAGTGATGGAAGTGTGAGTATTGGCGAATTCGCTCGGCTGCGCGCCCAAGGAGTGCGTTCTTGAGGAAATCGTCGTGATTGCGGCGGCCCGAGAACTCCCGCTCCGTTGAAGCTCGGGGAGCTCATCGTGAGCTCCGTCTGCCACGCTAGGAGACTGTCATGCCGTTCCTTTCTGCTCTCGTCGTATCGATCGCTCTCACCGGACCCCCAACACTTCCCCCGGCGCTTCCATCAGGTCTGGCTTCAAGTCTGGCCACCGACCCGCCTCCGGTTGCACCGGCCGCGGCGCCGTCGCTCCGGTTCGCACCCGAGACGCTTGACCTGGGTGAGATGATTTCCGGTCAACCCAAGACCGGCAAGCTCACGGTCACCAATCTCACCAACGCGCCGCTCTCGATCGTCAAGATCGTCGGGGCCTGCGGCTGCACGACGATTGCGGGCACGCCGACCCAACCGGTGGCTGCCGGCGGGTCATTCACCGTGCAGATCACCGTCGACCCTGGTGCCAAGACCGGCGTCGATCTGGTGAAGGCCGTGCACTTTCAGTTTGACCAGAGCGCCGGAAGTTCCCAGCCCCAGGTGCAAAGCATGAACGTCCGGGGCCACGTGAAGACGGTGGTTCGGGTCTCTCCTGATGTCGTTGACGCGACGATCCTTCCCGAAGGTGCTGACGCGATCGTCACCTTGGAGAGCGTCGACAAACTGTCCTTCGCGATCACCGCGATCGAGCCAAGCTCGTTCGTTCAGGTTCCTGAAGGGTCGCGTGCCGAGCATCGGCTGACGCTCGATTGGAAGAAGTGGGTCACCGCCGGTCGTCCCGCGAAGCTTACGGTCACCACGAACAAGACCGATGCGACAACCTTGGTGATTCCCATCAGAGCCGCGCCGGCGGTAGCCATGTTCCGACTGCCCGCGGCGTCGGCGGAGAGTCCCCAACGGATCGCGATCGAGCGGAGCCAGGACGCAGTGATTCTTGCGATCGACGCGGGATTCGCAGGGTCGGCGCACTCGGGTGAGTTCAGCGTGAAGATCCATCGCGAGACCGGCATGCTGTTCGTCCACGGCACGCAGGCCGATGTCGCGACGGTGCGGGCCACCATCGCCGCGCTTCCAGTAACGGACGGCGTGCGCGAATCAACCAACTGACGAATCGTGCGAGCTTCAGCCATGGCCTCCGTCACCAACACGCGTCTGAGTCTGCAACCAGCCGACGGGCGCCGAGCGCCGACTGCAGCCGACTCCTCCATCGCGGAGGGAGCGGACGCGTCGGTGCTCGCGTTGATGGACGCGGTTGTCGCGGGCGATCGGGAGGCGTACGGCCGGCTCTTTCTCTTTCGCTGCGAGTTCGTCGAGCGTGAGGCGATTCGACGTCTCTCGCGCCGCCGAGATCTGGCCCACGACGCGGCCCAAGACACATGGATTCGCGTCGCCCGTGCACCGCGCCGCTGCGAATCCGCGTCAAAGCTTGACGCATGGCTCCAGCGGATCGTTGCCAGTGCCGTGATCGATCTCCTGCGAAGCGAACTGTCGCGACGGATGCGCGAGGAGCGGATCGCCGAGTCGCGACCCGAAGCCCAACGATTCGTTTGGGACGTGGAACTTCTTGAAGGTGTCCGTGAGGAACTGCGCGGCTTGGACGGTCTCTCGAGCGACGAGCGAGCAATGCTCGAACTGCGGACTCGCACCGGAGCCACGCTGACGCAACTCGCGTCGATCCTCGGAATCGGTCGCGCGGCCGTGGACAGTCGACTGCGCCGCGCGTGCGAGATCGCCCGCAAGTCGATCGAAGGACTCACGCCATGAATGAAATCAACGACATGAACGAGAGCAACGCCCCGAACGACGCGAGCGGCCTCGACGAGCAACGCCGCGTCGCGCTCGAGCGCGGTCTCGCCGAATTCGACCGCGCCGTCTCCACCAGGCGGACGCGTCGTCGCTTCGCGAGAGCCGGTGCCGCCGTCATTGCCATCGTCGCGGTGGTCTTCGCAGCGACTCGTCTGGCTGCTCCACCCGCAACTTCGCGCGAAGCACCGATTCTCGCCAGCCGTCCGTTGCCCGCGTACGTGCAGGTGATCAACGACGACGCGCAACTGAGCCTCGAACTCGAACTCGCCAGTGCCTGCGAGCGCATCGGTCGTGTCGGCGGTCGCATCTATGTCGCCGAGTGCACGCGTCCTTGAAGAATCCCATCTCCGTCAGTCACCCTGCTCAAGCACGGCCATGAAGGCTTCCTGCGGAATCGTGACGCTGCCGATCGTCTTCATCCGCTTCTTGCCTTCCTTCTGCTTCTCCAGCAGCTTCCGCTTGCGGCTGATGTCTCCGCCGTAGCACTTCGCGGTGACGTTCTTGCGAAGGGACTTGATCGATTCACGGGCGATGATCTTGCCGCCGATCGCCGCTTGGATTGGAATCTCGAACTGGTGGCGATCGATCTGGGCCTTGAGCTTCTGAAGGATCAGTCGACTGCGCTGCTCGGCGTTGTTGCGATGACAGATGAGGCACAGCGCCTCGACGGCCTCGCCGTTGACGAGAATCGAGACCTTCACCAGATTTTCCTGGCGGTACTCGGTGATCTCGTAATCCATCGTGCCGTAGCCGCGGGTGATCGACTTCAGCTTGTCGTAGAAGTCGTAGATGATCTCCGCCAGGGGAAGTTCGTACTCCAGCATCTGACGATCTTCGCTGACGAATTTCTGGCCCCGGAAGATGCCGCGGCGCGAATCGCACAGCCGCATGAGTTCGCCGATGTTGATCGTCGGGCAGATGATCTCGATCTACACGATCGGCTCGCGGATCGACTTCACCAGCGACAGGTCGGGCAGGTCGGCGGGGTTGTGGATCTCGACGGTCGTGCCGTCGTTGAGATCCACCATGTACGAGACCGTCGGCGCCGTCTGCACGACCTCGACGTCGCCTTCGCGCTCCAACCGCTCTTGCACGATGTCCATGTGCAGCAGGCCCAAGAATCCGCAACGGAAACCGAAGCCCAGGGCCTCGCTGTGCTCGACGTCGTAGGTGAAGCTGGCGTCGTTGAGATGCAGCTTCTCGACCGCCTCGCGGAGATGCTCGAAGTCGCCCTTCTTGCCGCTTGAACCATCGGCGCCGGCGCTGGCCGGATAGAAGTCGCAGAAGACCATCTGCTTGGGCTCCTGATAGCCCGCAAGCGGTTCGTCGGCGAGATTATTTTCGTGGGTGATCGTGTCGCCGACGCGCACATCGCCGAGGCTGCGGATCGCCGCGACCATGTAGCCCACTTCAGAGGTATCGAGTACTTCGAGCTTGGTCGGAAACGGCGTGTAGCGCCCGAGCTCCGTCACCTGAAAGGTGCGACCGGTTCCCATCATGCGAATCTTGTCGCCGACCTTGATCTTGCCGTCGAACACGCGGAAGTAGACGACGACGCCGCGATAGTCGTCGTAGTGACTGTCGAAGATGAGCGCCCGAAGCTTGTTGGTCGTCGCCGGTCGTGGCGCGGGCAATCGGTCGCAGATGGCGGCGAGCAGCTCGGGAATCCCCTGACCGGTCTTGGCGCTGACCAGAATGCAATCTTCGGCGCGGAGCCCCAGCACACCCTCGATCTCCATTGCGACCTTGTCGCTGTTGGCCGCGGGGAGATCGATCTTGTTGATGACCGGAATCAGTTCGAGATTGTTGGCGACCGCGAGGTACGCGTTGGCGACTGTCTGGGCCTGGACACCCTGTGTCGAATCGACAACGAGGATCGCCCCTTCGCACGCGGTGAGGGCTCGCGAGACCTCGTAGGCAAAGTCGACGTGGCCGGGCGTGTCGATGAAGTTGAGCTGGTAGATCTCGCCCTTGTGCTTGTGATAGACCGTGACCGCGCTTGCCTTGATCGTGATTCCTCGCTCGCGCTCAAGATCCATCGAGTCGAGAATCTGGGCCTTGGCCTCACGCTCACTCACGGCGTTGGTCGCCTGTAAGAGGCGATCGGCGAGGGTGCTCTTGCCGTGGTCGATGTGGGCGATGATGGAGAAGTTGCGGACGGGCACTGGAGTGGAGTCGTAGGCGAGTGCGGAGGGGATCCGCCGAGTCGAGCATTGTACTGAGTGCCGCGAGTGAGCCGCACGCGTTGACGGCATGCGTCGGATTCGGCCGTCCGCCAGCGGTCTACCGCACGGGAACGCCACATTCGGGACACGCGAGGCCGTTGAGGCCACCGTTTGGCGTCAAGAGGTGGCCGCACGCGAGGCAAACCGGTGTGCCTCGTCCGCAGAGCGCCCGCCTGACGAACGGGCCGTATGTGCGATGCATCGCCGAGACGAACGCCATGTGTTGGAGCACAAGGAACACCACAAAGCTTCCGAGCGCCGCTGCGATCCCCACCGTCCCGCGGCTCAGGATCGGGTTGTTCTCATCGAGAAACCCCATCGTCCACCACGCGAGCACCAAGGCGAGGACCGGCCATCCGCTGATCACGCAGAAGAGGACGATTGCCTTTGGCGAGCGCAGCATGAGCACGTTCGCCTGCCAGTGCAGGGCGAGCTGTTCGCGGAGCGGCGGCGCGTACGCGGGGTCGTGGAAGCGAGGCCACCAGTCGCGCGGCATCATTGGTCGGTCGCCCGGCCCCACGTCAGGAGCTCACTCACGAGCCGGACTTCTCATTCGCAGGAACTGTTCCGGCTGGTTTCGGGTTTGGATTCGCGGTCGGTGCGACCTTCACCGCGGGCGGAGTCGTGGGAGCGGCCGGGGGTCCGACGGTCGGACGGGCGACGATGCGATCGAGCGTTCCTTCGACGCCGCGAAGCTGCATGAACAGGTCCGCTTCGTCGACAAAAGGTCGACTCGGATCAGACACCCCGTCACTCGCCGTTCCGGAGGGGCTCGCGCCGCGCTGCGGCTCGAGAGTCAGCGCGGCGACCGATGGCGAATCCGGAAGCAACTCGACCTGTCCATCCTTCAACCGCCACGCACCTTTGTGGCTAGAGATCATCACTGGTTGCGATGTTCCGCTGGAGCGCGGAGCGACGAAGTGATAACGCATGGATGCCTGCAGTTCGAGGGTCCCTCCCACGCCCGACCAGAGTCCGATGAAGAGGTCCTCCTCGCACATCGGCGGATCGTTCTGCAAGGTCATCGGTTGGAACTTGCGAAGCGTTGCCCTCACCAAGCCATCCACTTCTGAGAGCGACACCCGAGCGCGTTCCTCCTTGCGCATCGAGTAGGGCTCGAGCCAGAACGCGATGTAGTTCTGGCGATGCCAGCGACCATTCTCGATAGGCTTGCGATAGCGATTGGTCGTTTCGTAGAGCCGATACGCGCCGTCCGGCGCGATCTCAAGCAATTGCTCGCCGTTCACCCACCAACCGACGATCGGAGCCGGGCGCTCGGGGTCAAGACGATTGGGGATCGGATACTGGCTGGAGAGGCCGTTTGTCGAAACCGGACCAGGCGCCGCACCAGACGCGGGTGATGGCGGCGGCGATTGTTGGACCGAAGCGGAAGCGGCCGGCGAACCCGCCGCCACCAAGAAAGCCAACACGACAGGCACCGACGATAACCTCGCGACAGCGACTGGCAATCCGATCATGGGGAGGATCCTCCGGCAGAGCGGCCACATGCTACGGGCACCTCTCGCGACACACGAGGAAAATCTTCGCGGCCGGCGGAATGCCGGACTGCATTCGAAGGGACCTCCGCTCGGTTCCCGCCCAAACTCGCGCGGTCGGTGCCTGACTTGGGTCGCCGGGCCAACGCACATCCCGAAGCAGATGCGCCGCGATGCGTTCTCGGACACCCTCAACCAAGCTTTCCGCAAGACGGCGTGTCCGCTTGCACCCGATCCTCCCATTGCTGTTTCAGAGGATCCCATGCGCTCAACTCATCTCCCTGTGTTCGTTCTGACCGCCGCCGCCGCCGCAACCGCTCAGGCTGGCCTCACCTCCAGTTGGGTCGGTGGGACCAACGGATTCTGGAGCAGCAGCCCGAATTGGTCCGCCGGCGTGCCTGGCAATGCGGGTGTGACCGACGCGGTCATCACCACCAATCGCGGCTCGATCACGGTCAATCTGGACCTGAATCCGAGCATTCAGACCCTCACCATCGGACTGAACTGCTCGCTCATCCAGCCCAACGACCGCGACATCACGCTCACGGGTCTCGTCAACGATGGTCTGTGGACCGTCGCCGCGGCAGGCAACTCGACCGACATAAGCCTCAACAGCCCGATCGTCACCTTCGGCGGCATCGGCACGCTGGCGATGAGTGACAGTGCCAACAACCGCATCTTCAGCGTGAACGCGGTGCGGACGCTGGTGAACGGCGCGGACCACACGATCCGCGGGAGCGGACAACTGGGCTTGAACAACACGGTGATCGTCAACAACGGGCTCATTGAGGCGAATCAACCGACGCAACTGCTGATCGATGAGTCCGACAGTGTGGCGCTCGACAACAACAATCTCTTGCGCGCCCGCGATGGTGCGACGTTGGCGATCTATGGAACACCCTTGGACAACACCGACGGCGTGGTTCGGGCTGAGGACGCCAGCTTCGCCTTCTTCCGCTTTGGATCCGTGACGGGCGGAACGATCGAGACGACGGGCAGCGGCGAACTGCGGACGACCACGGAGGTGACGACCTTCGCAAACCTGACCAAGAACGGTCTCTTCCGCCAGATCAACGACGCTGACGCGCAGGTCGTCGGAACGATCGTGAATCAGGGACCGTG
>JBBQCR010000041.1:0-14150 GCA_038318935.1 Phycisphaerales bacterium | reverse complement strand
GGCGGTGCGCGCGTCGATGATCTGCACGCGTTGCGACGTATGCATCTGTTCCATTTCGTCTTTCGTGAAGAAGTTCGAATCGACGTCGCCGAGACGCATTTTTCCTCCCATCAGCCAGTTGGCGAACGCCAGCGCTTTGTCCTCATGGGAAATATAAATCGCAGCAGTTTCGACAGCCGCATGGACGCGCTCGGCCATCACCCATTGTTCTCCGACTTCCATATCAATATCCGCGGCGGCCCACACGCACGTGCCGAGCTTCAGCTTCTCCGTTTCGCCGGGTGTTCCACGCGTTTCGAGCCACAGGTCGCGCACCGCGGTCAGCGCTGCATCAGTACCGCGGCTGTGTGCAATAATGTGAATCTTCTCGACCGCCGGGCAGTTGGCGCTCAGCCGTAACGTACGCTTCAGATGGAAATTCGTGAACTGCCCGGAGTTGATCGCGTATAGATATGAGAAAACCCCACCGTCACCACACGGCCACGTATATGCTATCGGCACGCCCTCGCGGCCAAGAAAGTGCCAGATCTCGGCGATGGTCAATACCGCATCCTCAAACGTGTTGTCGAACCCGTGCACAAAGATGAAGACTTCCTTGCGCGGGGTGGCTGCGAGCCGGGCAGTCAATTCCTCAGTGAAGCGACGCGCCGCTTCAGAAGTTCGCGGCTCCTCGTCCGGGACCAGCAGCATTGCATCCGTAAGTACACGATTGGATGGCGTGGGGTCGAAGCGACCGTGCTCGTTTGTTGCCACCAAGTTTAACGCGAGGTCCCGGTCGCGATTCTGGGAGCGACTCGCCTGCACCAGGTCATCCCACGAGAGCTTGTCGCCGATCTGAACCTGCGCTTCACCGAATGCCGCCGACCGGGATCGCTTCGATCCGTAGGTCCAGTGATCCGGCGTCTGCTTCTCCGGCACGCGATCGGTCACGTAGAGCACCGAAATCTTGTTGCTTTGCAATGCCAGCGGAACGTCGGCGAACGGATTCCAGTCGGGGCGGGTGTACAGGTTGGGCGTGGGCATCAGATAGGTCTTGGAACTACAACTGGCCAAGACCATCGGCAGGCAAGCAATGATGGAAATGAGAATTGCTTTCATGTTTCTCCGTATTATCGTTGCACGACCGCAGTCAACCGGCCGTCGCGCACCGCTTTGCGCAATGCCGCGAAGTCCTTCTCGTTTTGATCGGCGTAGGCTTCGGCAAAGTCAGCAATCGCGTCATCGAACGTGGTTCCGTTTCCTCTCCCCATGTAGCCCGCCAGCACGCCGGATTGCCCCGAGCAGGCGTGGGCGCGCAAGTGTCCATCCGCAAGCCTTGGCGAACTCGATCAAGAGTGACGCGCCGGACATTTCCACCATCGGCTTGATCTTCCCGTCGCGCAGTTGCCGCAGGTAGAAGTGGCGGTCTTGCTTGTCCGTCACCCACCCCAGGAAGATGTCGCTCGCGGATTGCATGATGCGCTGGCCGACGACCACCCGCTGCCCGCGATTCTCGAATTCGCTTCTGCACGCATACGGTTCGAGGACTGAAACCCGCGCCTCCTTGGCTTGCAAAAAGATCGGATCATCGTCGGTTGCCGCGAGCAGAATCACGGTGCAGATTGTGCCCACGCTTCCGACTCCCACCACTTCTTCCGCTGCATCATCCGAGCCACAATGTGGCTGTCCAAACTGCGAATCCGAAGTAGTCACAGGCGTCAATTCCCGCGTGGATTCTCTGCCGGAGACTGTTTCCGGGAGACAAGCTCCATTCATCGAACCAAACGGTTGCCTCTGAGGTCTTGAGCGTCTTCACGAGTTCCACCAGCAGTTACCCATCCTTGCTCGCGTGACTCAGGAAGATGCTCGTCATCCAGCCCGTCCTTGTTCAGTCGACCGCTCCGGTTCAGCGGCGGCGCGCGAGCGCCGTCCGCTGCAACCGGTTGTTCGCTGGCCTCTACTGAACTGGGCCTACTAAACAGGGCCGCACCCGCCGTCATGACGGATGCGGCCCGTGCTTTCGTCACTTGATATCAGGCTCACCAATGAAGAATGGCAACTCGTCCTTGTGCTCGATGAACTCAAGCGGGTCGAACGGCAGCTTCTTCAAGTCCAGCGGCGGCTGGGACAGCGCGATGGTCTCAGGACGCGCGTTGGACAGGCCGGTGAAAGCAGGCCCTCTTCCGGCGGGTTGATTCGGATACTTCTTCATCCACAACTCATGCCGCAGACGCATGCGGTCGAAGGGTTCCTTCATGTGGATGAGCTGGATCAGGATGGGATTATCCTCGCGGGGGTCGTTGTAGAGGTCGAAGAACCCGGCGGGAATCCCACTGGACGAGCCTTCGGCTCCGACCCAGTGAAATTTGAACTGCTTCCACACCGAGGCACCCAGGATCGGCCCGGTGTAGATGAAGTTGTAGTCACGGCGACCGTGAGAATCTCCATTCAGGAGCAAGGCGGTCTGGTCAACGCCATCAATGATGCGGTCGGTCGGCAGATACTGCGTCGCGCCGCCGATACGCGCGAATGTCGTGTAGAGATCAGTCTCTTGCACCATGTCGTTGACGATCTGTCCGGGCTTGATTACGCCGGGCCACCAGGCCTGCGCGCAGACCCGAACGCCGCCTTCGAGGAACTCGCCCTTGCCGCCGCGGAAAATACCTTCCCCCAAGCCCGCGCCGGGCGGAGGGCTGTGGGTCATCGGGCCGTTGTCGGCCATCGCGACGATCAGCGTGTTCTCAGCGAGACCCTGCGCTTTCAGAAAATCCATGAGCTTGCCGGCCATGGGGTCGAGAATCTTTTCGTAAGCCTCACCTGCCAGGCCACGCTGGAGCGAGACACGCGGCGCTGGTAGGGGGAAGAAGGGCATCATCATCGGCCACCAGGCCACGTAGAAGGGCTTCTTCTCCGCCGCGCTTTTTGCCATGAACGTCAGGGCGCGCTTCGCGCATTCCATATCGAGGGCACCGAAGTCCTGCGGGGTCTGGGTCGCTCCCCACTCCTTGCCTTGCTCGCCTTTCTTGCCTTCGATGTAGAGGACCATGCCCTTCTGTCCGAACTTATTGTCAAGCTGGTAGGGGTCTTTCGCTAGGATCTCTGGAAACATTCCCATGACCCCGCCGGCCGCCTCGGCTTGCACGTTCCAGAGGCTGGCAATCTGGTTGTAGGGGCTGAAGAGTGCTTCGTCGAACCCCTGGTTGTAGGGGTAGGACTGCTCGATGTCGCCCAGATGCCATTTGCCGAAGAACGCCGTCGCGTAGCCAGCCTTCGACAAGGCGGTGGCGATCGAGACGGTATTTTTGCTCAGCCCCTTATTCTCGATGGGCATCCCCACGGTGGTCATGCCGTTGCGGATCGGGTGCTGACCGGTCATACAGGCCGCCCGGCTCGGGGTGCAGGATGGCTCGGTATACATGCGCGTGAACAGCATGCCTTCGGCCGCCATCTTATTGAGGTTGGGCGTCGAGAAGCCGCGAATCGCTTGCATGGCCGGAATGCCGACCGCGCCAAAGGGCTGATCGTCCCACATGAGATGAATGATGTTGGGCGGCCTGCCGAACTTCTCTTTCAGTTCGGCGAGCTTGGCGTCGAGATCCTTGTCCTCGACCCTCCACTGCTCGCCGTGTTGCGCGTCGAGGATGTACTACTGGGCGTCGTGGACGATCGCGGGCTGGGCCGCCTGCGCATTGGCCGCCTTGTTGATCCCGAGTAAACCTACAAGTGACGCTGTGGCGATGGTGAGGATTACTGATTCCCGAAGGGTACTTTTCAAAGCTGAGTTCTCCTGTTCGTACAGTTGCGCGGCTTGATTACCGTCCTGCCTGTGGTTGGTACCTTCGCCTATTGATCGATTGCGATCAGCCGGTCATGAAGGCTCCCGTTGATTCGCCGCAAGAAAGGGTCCCACATGACTCTTGTCGAACAGTCTAACAATCTACAACTCCCCGGACAGCTCGTCCCCCGCGGCGCCGCGGAGTACCTGAAGCGTCCCGAGAAGATTGTGCGCGCCCATTTCGCGAGAGGGAACGCCGAGAAGTAGTTCGAGCGCGCGAAGCAGGAGACGGAGCTCGGGGCGTTCGAGGCGAGGACGTACCTAGGCGGAGCTGGTCAGGCGCTGTGGCGACGACCGGCGACGCAACGCGGGGTCGGGAAGTAGGTAGCGATGTCGTGCTAGGGTGGCGACATCGTCAGCAAAAGAGAGCACGTCGATCGTCGTGCGATTCGGACTCTTTGCGGGGCCGCGACAAGGATCGGCGATACGCTTGGGCCCATGGAACGTGGCGACCCCTTCGCATCCGGCCCTTCTACAGCGATCTCGGAAGACGAATCGCTGTTGGTCGGTTTGCGAGCTGGTGACGCGGCGTCTTTTGAACGCCTTGTGCGCGACTTCGGGCCGCGCATGATGTCGGCGATCCGCCGTGTGCTGAGCGACGAGTCCGACGCTCAGGACGCGCTTCAGGACGCATTTCTCTCCGCATTCCGTGCCCTCGCAACCTTTGAAGGTCAATCATTGCTCTCGACGTGGCTGCACCGCATTGCCGTGAACGCCGCGTTGATGCGGCTCCGGTCAAAGCGACGGAGGCCGGAACGGAAGATCGAGGACCTGCTGCCGACATTTCTCGACGATGGACACCGGTTCGATCCGAAGCCTGCGTGGACGGCCGATGCGGCATCACTTCTTGCCGTTGCAGAGACTCGCGCCATGGTGCGTCGTTGTATCGAGGAGCTTCCCGAGGACTATCGCATGACGCTGGTACTTCGTGACATCGAGGAGATCGAGACCAGTGAGACCGCCGTTATCCTTGGAATCAGCCCTGGTGCTGTCAAGACACGGCTGCATCGGGCGCGACAGGCGCTCCGCACCTTGATCGAGCGCGAGCTTCTCTGATGCCGACGATCGATTGTCGCGAGCTGATCCTTTTCCTTGACGACTACGCGGCGTCAACGATGGACATTGGGCGGCGCGCCGCGTTCGACGCCCACCTCGCCGTGTGCAGCGCGTGCCGCGACTATCTCCGAACCTACCTTGAGACGACTCGGCTCGCTCGCGGTCTGCCGGTCGAACCGACCGAACTGCCGGACGCCCTGGTGCGGGCCATTCTCGACGCCCGTCGAACGCCGACTTTCGGGCAATCGAGCGAGTCGCAGTAACGGAGTTTCGATGTCGGCATCGGACCGACGGCTCGGCTTCCGGGAGCAGACGATGGCACACCCCTTCACCTGCCGCGAGTTCATCAACGTCCTCGACGACTTCGCCGCAGGGTCGCTGCAGGCAGAGCGTGACGCGATGGTGAGAGAGCACCTCTCCGCCTGCGCCGAGTGCGCGGCCTATGCACGCACCTACGCGGAGGCGACGATCCTCGCCCGCGGAGCGCTCCGGAGCCAGGATGCCGCACTCCAAGGCGACGCCGCTGACTCACTTGTGCGAGCGTTGCTCGGTCGGTGTTCTGGGCAGACGCCACAGCCACAGCAACCCGAGCAGGCCGGTCGGCACAACAACGATGATCTCGGCCGCCCGGTGCAGTAGTTCTGCGGAGATGCCCTGCTCGATCGAATACCCCGCCAGCAGCGGCGACATCAGTCCGATCGCCCATTCGCGCAGGCCGATGCCGTTGCTCACGAAAGGTACGAGCGTTGCAATCATGCTCACGCAGGCGATCGCGCAGCTCGTGGCCGCCGGCACCGGAGCACCGATCAGTTGAAATGCAATGTGGTATCGAAGCGCAGTGAGCAGCGTCTCTGCATATCGGAGTTCCCACGCCATGGCCAGAGCCCGCGAGCGAGCATGAAGCATCGCGGGTGCTGCGAGCAACGCTGGCATCGCGAGTGCCAGAGCCAGCGGCACTCCCAGTGCATCACGGACAAGAAGCGACGGTACGAGCAGTGCGAGCGCGACGAGGCTCAGAAGCATCGCCTCGATGATCGTTCGCAGCCCATCGCGGGCACGGATGCCGTGCTTCGTGCGGTGGTACGCCACACGAGCCACGAGCCCGGGACGAAGGGGCAGGTAATTCGCGAGTGTTGTCGAAGCCATCAGCGCCTGCATCTCGACGAACGGTACGCGCCCAAAGCGATTCGTGAGGATCCAGAAGACGCTACCGGTCAGGAACACACTGGCGAGACTGCTGCCCAGCAACAGGGCGATGTTCGAGAGAGGTGCGTCTCGCAATGCCTGAAGCGCCGCTTGCAACGCTGTGCCGCTTCGAGCAACCACAACAATCGCGGCGATCAGCAGCCCCAGGCCAACGATCGCGCCGTACGGCCGGATGCGCCCAATCACAGCCCGCGCCCGAACAGCGAAATCGTCCACGGTGTGATCGCTCACGCGCACCTCACGGCTTCGGCGCCGCTGACGGCGGAGGCTCTGAAGGCGGTTGTTCGTTTCGGGTGCCAGGTGGCGTTTGCGGGGGCTTTTCGCCGGGTCGCAGTTGCTGAGCGCCGGAGGTTCCGAGGGCGTAATCGCGTCGGGTGAGTTCCTCGTCGTGAAGCTGCATTTCCTTCACGAGGCGTCCATAGCGCGAAATGCGCGGATTGTCGGAACGGATCGCCGCGTCGAGCGCCGGATCGGTCGATGCCGCGGCGCGACGGATGAGATACGAAAGTCGCACAATCGGTTCGGTCGAACTTCGGGCCACGCTCAGCGCAGGCTCCATCGGTGGAATGTTGTCGGGCAGTACCACGAGTAGCCATGCCTGCGTCAACGGGTCGAGGCTTGCGAGCGTCTGGGGAAGCGTCTTCCATGCTTCCTCAAAGAGGGCGGTTCGGCCGGGTGGCAGCACGTCCTTGCGAGTACTCGCCTGCGCCGCCGCGCCAATCACCGCTACGTACTCGATGAGATCCTCCACGCTCCGCGCTGAGCCGCCGCGATCGAGGGCGCTACGAATCCACTCGTCGGTGAGTCGAGACCCGTCGATGCGGAGCAACTCGCATTCGGCCTTGTCGCCGATGGCACCGGATCGGAATCCTCCCTGCGTCGTTTCCCAATTCACCAAGCCGCGCAATGCCACCGCGCAACCCTGTTGAACGAACTGAATCACCGAGATGCCGACGTCGGTGTAGGCCAGATCGATCGGTACGGACAAGGTCGACCGCGACGGAATCGAGAGGGCCCGATCGATCGGGATCATCATGTACGGAATGTCGAGGGCCGTCGCCCGACCGGCGACAGTGATCGTCGCCTGCATTGCGAGAAGATCACGAATCGGTCCGATCGAATCGATGGCCAACGGCACCGGCGAGTTGTTGGTGATGTCGATGATGGCGGGAATCGAGTCAGTCACGTTCATGGGCCGCGTGCCCAAGGTGATGCGCAGACCGAGGGTTCGCGTTCCTTCTCGAAACATGCGATCGAACGTCTCAGGGACCGAGTCGCCAACCTTCTCAAGAAGCACAGCGCTCTCGGACTGAGGAACTTTTGTACCGATGAGCTGCTCAAGTCTTGAACGGGCATCTACTCCCACCAACGTGCCGGGTGTCTCGTTGGCGATAGCAAGGAAGATCATCGCGGCCTCGCGCGGTTGATTCGATGCAAGAAACGACAGAGCTGTGCCAAGGCGCGTCGAGTCATCCTTCGATTCGATCGCCTGGAACATCGCGAGTGCCTTGACGGCATTCGCCTTCTGGTCTTCGCCCACACGCCGAAGCTGCGACCACGCCTGGAAGCGAGCTTCCGCCTCCGGCGTGAGCGGACTCGTCTCCGCGGCCTTCTTGACGTAGGACTCACCGCGCTGGGCATCTTCACCAATCCAGTAGGCGAAGAACGCTGCTTGGAGATACGCGGCCGCCAGATCGTCCTTCAGCTCCGGATCCTTCTCGACCTTCTTTCGAAGCTCGTCCGCCTCCGAATCGAGAGAGAAGTACGTGTCGTCGGTGCTCTTCTTCCACGCAGCATCGTCGCCCAGACTCCGCAGCACTGCCGCCCGCACCGCGAGCTGCGAGCTGGGTACCGGGAATCGTTCCTTGCGCACCCGTTCCGGATCGCCGAGCAATGTCGGATCCGACTGCGCGATTTTCCCCCAGAGGAACTCGTTGAGCTTCGCTTGTCGACGACGGATGATCTCGTCGGCATCCTTCGGTCGCCCGGCGCCCCAGGTCGCGAGTGCAAGGTCGCCGAGCAATTGGTCGTAGCTGATGATCGGATAGTCGGTCGCTGAGAGATGCGCCGCGATGTTGAGAAATCGCGCCGCCGTGCGATACGCACCGCGATCGAGCATGTCGGTCGCAAACCCGCGCATCGGAAGCGGGTCGAGTGGATTCGCGGTCAACGCGGCGATCATCAACTCGGCGTTTCTCGCGAGGTCGTCGGTCGCGAAGCGAAAGTAGCCAGCGGCCATCACCGCGGCTGCGGGATAGGACGGGTCAAGTGTGACTGCTGTGCCGAGCCATTGCTCAAAGCCCTCCGGGTCGCCGGTGCGGCGGCACAGCAGCGCGAAGTCCAGCGCCAACCGCGCTGCGACCGCGCTTCCGACCGCGTCGCGATTCTTCGGATCAAGCAGTTGTTGGTACTTCGCGATTCGCGCTTCAGCCGTTGGCTCGGCTTCGATCACATCCACCAAGCGTCGGTATCGCATCGCCTCATCGCCCGGATCGAGCGTGACGATCCGTTGCACAGCGTTGCGCCGAAGTTCCTCGGCGTGCGAATCCGCCGGATCCCGGAACGATGTCGATCCGAGCAGGATTCGCCAAGCCCACAGGTCTTCCGGGTTGAGTTCGACGGCCTGCTCGGCCAGAAGCATGCTGAGTTCGATGTCCGGCATCGCCAACTCGTCCTTCCGGAGGGAGCGAGCTGCGAACGCTGCGAGATTGCGGGCGAGCCGCTCACGGACCCCGGCGATGGCTTCCGTACGGACGACGGTGCCAGAGGCCGGTGCATCCGAAGCGGTCGTTTCGGAGCCCGTTCTAATCGGAGTTGCTGTCTGAGGCTGCTCCGTCGGGGGATCGCCTACCAAGAGGCTCGTCGCGCACAGGCAGGCAGCAGAGGCAGCGAGGGACGCTCGGCGAAGATGGGCGAATCGAGGCGTCATAGAGGAATCAGTGTCGGCGGTTCCGGGGGTCCGACGCGAGGAAAACCCTCGGAGCGTCGCTCGATCCGCGACGCTCTGCGGAGGATCCATCACTATGCCGTCGCGACCGAGGTAGTTCAGCCGCTTTCCAGAGAGCGATCCCCTGCAACCAACGGGACGCCACGTTCATTGACACGTCGCAGAGCCCCGGATACGGTCAACGGATTCCGGCGGACTCCGCCTTTCGACTCCGAATCGGGTCCTGTCTCGGCTTCCGTCTGGGTTGCCGGAAGGCCCCATTTGATAGGGCCAGATCGAAAGGATCGATCGGAGTCCCCTCACTCGTCCCGTTCCATCAGGCTTCAGTCGGCCCTCGCGATGACCACCCCCAAGGCGTTCCTCCTCGGTTGCGTCGCCGCCGCGTTCGTGGCTGGCTCTCCCTTCGCCGTCGCTGCACCCCAATCGACCCCGACGGTCTTGGACCGCACCACGATCGCGACAACCTCGCCGCTCACAGCCGACCAGGCGAAGACCCTCGACGCCTTCGTCGAAGGTTGGACCAACGTGATAGCGTCGACCTCAAACGCCAAGGATTTGGCCGACGCTCGTCGGACGCTCATCGAGCCCCTTCGCGATCCGTCCGCCACAGCGGTCTTTCGTCGGGCGTTCTCCGGCGCTTCCGTCTCCCGCCTTGAGCCGATCGTCAACGGCAAGGACACCCAGCGAGCCATCGTTGCGATGCAAGTGGCGCGATTCGTGGGCACTCCGGAATCACTGGAACTCATCGTCGGCCGACTCTCCACGGAGAAGGAATCGGACGTCGCCAAACGACTTTCCGCTGCCAGCACGATTGGATTCGCTCTTGGCGAGGTAGACCTGACCGCGGTTCAGTTCGACACCCTCACTCGGGCGATCGCCGCTGCCGCAGAGAAGGAACGGGAAGCCCTCGTCCTCCTGCAGGAAGTGCGAGCCCTCGCGGAGTTCGTCAAGCGACCGAAGGCCCCCGCCGCGAGCACCGAGCAGGCTCGGACCTCGCAAGTGAAGGTGCTCCGAAGCCTCATGGCCCAATTGGCCACCGCCAACGGTGCCGATGCCATGGTGCAGGTGGTGAACCAGGCACTGATCACACTTCGCGACCAGTGGACCAATCTGCCGCAGGCAGACCAGATGAAACTCGGCCCAGTCCTGGCCCCGGCTCTCGCGGAGTTGTTTGCAATCGGTGCCAAGCAGTGGGATGCGGCACACGACGTGGACGCCCGTGGAGGTCCGCGAGCACAGTCGTACTCCGATGCGATCGCTGCAGCGGAAGTGCTGCTCCGCATCGTCGACAAGACGGTCCGACCCAGCGGCGGCGGCATCGGTGCTGAGAAGGCGATCGCCAAGGCCTGGGACGCCAACGACCGCAAGGCGTTCGATGACGAAGTCGCGAAGTGGACGAAGGTCGTCGCGGCAGCGCCGTATCGCTGATCGATACGAGTCCTTCAGACGCACGAATCAATGACTCCGCGACGTACACTCGTCGCGGAGTTTTCCATGCAGTGATACGGAAGCGGTTCCCGTCTTCACATTCACGACACCGAATCACGTGCGTCTCCTCGCTCCATTCGCTTTCCTTGTCGCGATTCTGCTCATCGCGCTGAGTGCCGATCGTCCTCGACCGAGGGCCGACGTGGTGATCGCGCAGCGGGCCGATTCCTTCACCCTCGATCCACAGCGCATGTCGTGGCAGCACGATCTCCGCACCGGATTGGCGCTCTTTGAAACGCTCGTGACACTTGACCCGCAGCGAAGCGAACCACAGCCAGGTGTCGCGGAGCGGTGGGAGATCTCAGACGATCGCCGCACGTATACGTTTCACTTCCGTCCCAACGCTCGCTGGAGTAACGGCGATCGCGTCACCAGCGGCGACTTCGCTTACGCGTTCCGGCGCGCCTTGCTCGCCGACACCGCGGCCGATTACTCGGGGTTCCTCTTTCATCTCGTCGGCGGCGAGGAGTTCTTTCTCTGGCGCAACAACGCGCTCGTCGAATACGCGAAGCTGCCCATGCGCGATGCCGACACATGCGTGGCGCTCTGGAAGGAGACCGAGCGACGCTTCCTGGAGACCGTTGGCATTCAGACTCCCGACGACCGCACGCTGGTGCTGACGCTGAAGAACCCAGTCGCGTACTTCCTCGATCTGCTCGCGTTTCCGTCGCTTTCGCCGGTGCACCGAGCTTCGGTCGAACAGTACGTGAGCTACGACCCGCAGACGGGCCGACTTCTGCAGCGCCATGACTGGACCAAGCCTGGCAAGCTCATCAGCAACGGTCCCTACCGACTCGCGGACTGGCGCTACAAGCGGGACATGCGACTGGAGCGGAACGAGCACTACTGGGATGCGAAGCACGTCCTCAACGATTCGGTGGCGATCGTCATCCTTGAAGACGCGAACACCACGATGCTCTCTGCGGAGGCGGGCGGCGTAGATTGGGTCACCGAAGTGCTCGCCGAGTATCGGCCCGAGATGCTCGCCGAGCGCCGCCGCTACGAGGAGCGCTATGCGAAGGAGATCGACGCAGCGATCGCCGCGGGGAAGTCGATGGACGAAGCGCTCGCCTCGTTGCCGGTACCGCAGGCGGACGAACGTCGAAATATCCACGGCCGTCGAGCCTTCGGCACGGACTTCTACTCGTTCAACTGCCGGCCGGAACTCAGCGACGGCAGGACGAACCCGTTCCACGACCCGCGCATTCGCAAGGCGTTTGCGTTGGCAATCGACCGTGAGAAAATCGTCCATCGCGTGACGCGACTCGGAGAGGATCCGTCGAACACGCTCGTCCCACGCGATTCCATCAGCGGATATCCGAGCCCCGAAGGACTGCCCTTCGATCCGCAGGGCGCTCGCGCGGAATTCGAAGCCGCGGGCTGGAAGGACCGCAACGGCGATGGACTCGTCGAGGACGAGGCGGGAAATCCCTTCCCCACGGTTGATCTTGTCTACTCCCTCGGCAGTCCGCGCTATCGCGACCTGAGCTTTGCGCTCCGTGAGATGTGGCGAGCTGCGCTGGGTGTCGAGATCGTCGCCCGTGGCAAGGAAACCAAGGATTTCCGCGATGACCTCAAGCAGGGGAACTTCATGATCGCCCGCGGCGCGTGGTACGGCGATTACGGCGATCCGACGACCTTCCTCGATCTCTCGCGCTCGACCGACGGCAACAACGATCGCAAGTACGCGAATCCACGCTTCGACGCGATGCTGGACGAAGCCGCACTGGAGACCGATCCGGCGAAGCGGTTTCGATTGCTCTCGGAAGCCGAGAAGTTCCTCGTCGAAGAGGAACTGCCGATTCTTCCGCTCTGCAACTTCGTAACGGTCTATTTCTACGAGCCCGGCGAGCTGCGCGGATTGACGTATCACCCTCGCCTCGACCAGTATCTCGGACGACTTCACCGCATCGATCGCTGACGCGAGTTGCTTCCCTCCATGCTGTCCTTCATCGCCCGCCGACTTGCGATCACACCACTCATCGTGCTGGTGGTGTACACGATCACCTTCGCGCTGGCTTGGCTCGTTCCCGGTGATCCGTTGCAGCAACCAGAAGGACGACGCCCGCCTGCGGAGATCGTCGAGGCGATGACCAAGCAGTACAAGCTCGACAGTCCAATGGGTTTCTACGTCGAGTATCTCGGCAAGGCCAGTGGCGTCGCGTGGGTCCTCGGCAAGGACGATCGACCGTTTGATCTCGGTCCAAGCCTGCGGCATCGTGACTGGACAGTGAACGAGATCATCGCCACCGGCCTGCCTGTCTCGGTCACTCTGGGATTCACGGCAATTCTGATCGCGTTGATCATCGGACTCACCGCCGGAATCATCGGTGGTCTGCGTCCCAACGGACCGGCGGACCTCGCTGCCCAGCTCGTTGCACTCATCGGTATCAGCGTGCCGAGCTTCGTGGTCGGCGCCGGCATTCTTATGCTCTTTGCCGCAAAACTGCAGTGGTTCCCGATCGGCGGCTGGGGTGGCATCCGTTTCGTGGTGCTTCCCGCGTTCGCCCTCTCACTGCCATATGCCGCGTACATCGCGAGACTGGTTCGTTACGGCATGATCGAACAAATGAACGCCGACTACGCCCGCACTGCTCGCGCCAAGGGACTGTCGCGGACCGGCGTCGCGGTCAAACACGTTCTGAAGAACGCGTTCCTTCCGGTCCTGAGTTACCTCGGTCCGGCGGCAGCGACGGCGATGACCGGAAGCTTCGTCGTCGAGAAGGTCTTCGCGGTACCCGGCATCGGCCAGCACTTCGTCGACGCGGTCATCGGCAAGGACATCACGCTGGTGATGGGCGTGGTACTCGTCTACGCGACGATGCTGGTGCTCTTCAACCTGATGGTGGACGTGCTCTACCGCTTCGTCGATCCGCGCATCGAAACGACCTGAGCCAGTTGCGTCAACCGGAGCCAGCACTAGTACTGGCACTGGTACTGGCACTGGTACTGGTACCAGTCGTTGCGGCTGTCGCGGCCGGCAGGGTCGACGCTTCG
Source organism: Phycisphaerales bacterium (assembly GCA_038318935.1). Classification (GTDB taxonomy): domain Bacteria; phylum Planctomycetota; class Phycisphaerae; order Phycisphaerales; family SM1A02; genus JAEUIT01. Next base: position 642 of record JBBQCR010000041.1, on the reverse strand, counting down.
GCGAGGCGTTGACGCAGCAGTTTCATCAGCTCCTCTTCCATGGCCCGATCGCGCTCGATTGGCGTCCAGCTACTGCGATCGCGGGTCGTCCCATCAGCGGGCGGGGCGCGACGAACGGGGTCGTCTGCGAAGCTCGTCTGCGAGAAGGTCCAGGTCGATCGCTGCAGGTTCGGAGTGAAGGCCTGCTCGACGAACACCCACACGCGAAGCTCGATGGGCCCTTCGTAATTGGACAGATCGTTCTTGCCTCCGGTGATATCGACGCCGCCCGGTGTGCGTACGCCCGTGAGCACGGTTGCGTCAACGATCGACGACGGTCGGAAGCCCGAGGGTATGAACTCAAATCGCGCTCGACGTCGCTGGAACGCGATCGTTCCTTCCCACGCGGCGCCCAGATCGCCGCGAGCCCAGTTCCACGGCTCGATCAACGAGCCGGAGGGCTTCGCGCGCGTCTCAATGACGCCACCATCGCGATCGCGCAACTCCGCCGGCAAGCCCTCGTCGGCGGCCACCGCGATCGCGAGATCAAAGACCTGAGGATAATTCCCGTGCTCCAGCGCGAAGACGGTCGGAGGCGGATCGGTGGCGGCTCGGGGGGTCGACTCGCACCCCGCAAACGTCATCACCAAAGTGCTCGCAGCG
>JBBQCR010000040.1:0-14307 GCA_038318935.1 Phycisphaerales bacterium | reverse complement strand
CACTGACCGTGATTCCGCAGACCGGCTCAGCGGACCACTCACGGCAGTGCACGATCTGATCGACGCTGGCGCGGTCGAGACCCGGCTCGGCGAGCATCGAGAGGAAGACTTCCTCAATGCAGATCTGGTGGTAGCGAATCCCGCCGTTCCAACCCCATGGACGAATCCTTTTCTCGCAGCCGCCCGCGAGAAAGGCGTGCCGATCACGACGGAGATCCGACTCCTCATCGAGACGCTGACAGCCCGAGGAGTCACTCGCACGATCGGTCTCACGGGCAGCGCTGGTAAGAGCACCACCAGCGCGATGCTCCACCATCTCCTGACGCTGCCCTTTCCTCAGGCACTCCTCGGTGGCAACATCGGCGGCTCGCTCCTGGAGCGTGCCGATGTCGCGGCGCCGAACGACGTCGTAGTGCTCGAACTCTCAAGCGCGATGCTTCACTGGCTTTCCGCGTCCTGCGGCTCTCCGTGGTCGCCGTCGATCGGTGTGTTGACGAACCTCGCCACCAACCACATCGATTGGCACAGCACCTTCGCACACTACGCGCGATCAAAGGCGCAGATCCGCACCTCACAGCGACCTGAGCGCGGCGACCTCTTCGTGACTCGCTTCCATCTTGAGCGCCCCGACGCGTCGCAGGAAGCTGCTCGTTTGGCGGGTGACTGGTGGTCATCGCCTCCACCGACGACCGGAGACCCGTTGCCCTTCGCTCCGCAGTCGCTCAGAGTCTCGTTGCCCGGCGAGCACAACGTGAGGAACGCGACGCTTGCACTGATCGTCGCGGAGGCCGCCTGCAGGCGATGGGGCGGCGCTGCAACGATCTCGCAACTGACCGATCGCATCAGCGGCTACACGGGATTGCCGCATCGCCTGCAACTGGTCGTGGAAGCGGGCGGACTTCGCTTCTACAACGACTCGAAGTCAACGACGCCCGATGCGACGTTGCTCGCGGTGCAGTCCTTTTCCGATCCACGGCGCGTCCATCTCATCGCCGGAGGCTATGACAAGGGCAGCGATCTCTCGCCGATCCGTGCCCTCGCGCCGTCGCTCGGGCATCTTTATGCGATCGGCACGACGGGGCCCTCGCTTGTCGAGCGGGATGCGGCGTCCAGCACCACGCTATGCGGAACAGTTGACAACGCGGTGCGCACTGCATTGCAGCGCATGCGAGCGGGAGATGTCCTGCTGCTGTCACCCGGCTGCGCAAGTTGGGATCAGTTTCGAAACTACGAGGAGCGTGGCGAGCTTTTTGTTGCACTCGTCACCGCGTCAGCGCCGCCACGCGCGGTCGCGCATCACTTGTAGAGTTTGTCGGCGTTGCCACCGGTCGTCGGACCGCCAGTCTTGGTTTCCCATTCGGGCTTCGTCGTGGCCTCGCCCGCCCGCATGGCGGCCTGCGGCGGCTCGGGCGCGTACTCAGGCGCGTTGCGAAGCGTGTACTCGATGCGTCGTGCATCGGAGGAAGGCACGCTGAGGTTGTTCGTGAGCGAGCCGATCGAGTTGCCAGCCTCCCACATCCCCCACGACATCTTCGCCGGACGCAGGACCGGATCGTCTCCGCCCGTTTCGTCGAAGTGGACGCTCAGTTGCTGACCAACCGGGATCTCCATGCGGAAGACCGGCTCTTCGCTCCGTGCGTCGTAGATGGTGATCGTCGCAGGTCGCATCGCGTTCGACGCGTAGACGAACGTGCCCGTCGACGAATGAAACAGCCCGGGTGACGGCGAGTAGCAGCCGGCGACGAGGGATGCGGCAAGCAGCGCGGCGAGAGTCAGAGTTCGACGGGTCATGGACTCGACCTAAAAAAAGCGGGAGATGCCTCTGCTCCGGCGATCGCGCCGGGGCGAGAGTCGAAGGTGTATCGGTTATCGGCGGCGGTTAGCTTTGAGCAACCTTGCGAATCCACCCCGATCGTCGGCCGAGAGTGGGTTCTGTAGAGTGTGCTGCATGAGCATCCCGCCCTCCGCCAATCCGAACGCGGCCGCCGTTCCGTTCCGGATCGGGCACGGCTACGACCTGCATCGGCTGGAACCTCCGGCCCCCGCCGGCAAAGGGCGTCCTTTTCTCCTGGCGGGAGTGCACTTCGAACATCCCGTTGGGCCGGTCGGACACTCCGACGGTGACGCGGTCTATCACGCGGTCACCGACGCAATCTTGGGAGCCCTCGGACAGCCCGACATCGGGCAGCTCTTTCAGGACAACGACCCGCGCTGGGCCGGCACCGATTCGAAGGTGTTCCTTGTCGAGGCCGCGTCTCGACTCGCCAAGGCAGGCTGGGTGATCGGCAATCTGGATGTCACGGTCATCTGCGAGCGGCCGAAGCTCAGCCCTCGGAAGGAGGAGATGATCGCCAACATCGCAGCGACGCTCGGAATCGGGATCGATCGCGTCAACCTCAAGGGCAAGACGCACGAGCAGGTCGACGCGGTTGGCGAAGGACGAGCAGTCGAAGTCCACGTCGTGATCCTCATCGCGAGGCCAGACATCGGGAGTCGTTAGCGCATGCTGTACGCTGCCTCCCCCTAAGGTTCGGCATGTTCCAGAGCTCGGGGCGGTCAACGAGGAGTCTCAACGATGCGAGCGGTGGTCACCGGCCAGATCGGTGTCGACAAGAAGCCCTACCTGTCCGCCGTCGCCGATCTCGCGGGAGTCCGCGGCGACCCGATGGAGATTTTTCACCTCGGCGACATGATGTACCGCGAGGCCCCGGACATCCGCCCGGGCCGCATCCTCGACCTTTCGTTGTCACGTCTGACGACGCTCCGCCGGGCCGCATTTCGCGATCTGGTGACCGCAACAACACCGGCGAAGGACCATCCGAACGTCATCGTCAACACCCACGCGACCTTTCGCTGGCGACATGGTCTCTTCGCTGCGGTCGACTTCGACTTGATGCGGAAGCTCGAGCCCGACATGTTCATCTGTCTCGTCGACAACGTCGAGATGGTGCACCACCGGCTGCATCAGGAACACGACATCGACGCGACGCTGAAGGATTGCATGGTGTGGCGCGAGGAGGAAATCCTGGCGACGGAACTACTCGCCGATGCGATCGGTTGCCGCAACAACTTCTACATTCTCAGTCGCGGTCGGCAGACAGATACCATCGAGACGGCGCTGCGGCTGATCACCCGGCCGGACATGAAGAAGGTGTATCCGTCGTTTCCCATGAGTCACGTCGTCGACATGCCGGACGTACTCGCGGAGATCGATCACTTCCGGGCACAGCTTGCGAAGTACTTCATCGCGTTCGATCCGGGTGATGTGGACGAGAAACTTCTGCTCGATCGTGCGCTGCTGGCGGCTCGCAACGGTGAAGATCGCATCGACGCGACGCCCCACAGTTTCGGCGGCCGAACGAACGGGCCGTCGTTGCGTCTGCCGGTGCGCGAAGTGCTGGACATCGCCGGCGACATCGATGGCCAGATCTACATGCGCGACTTCAAGCTGATTGATCAGAGTGACATGATCGTCTCGCTGATCCCCGAGTTGCCCGGGGGCGTGCCTGGACTTTCAAGCGGAGTCGAGCGTGAACTGCATCACGCCTTCGAGCACACCAAGGAGGTCTACGTGGTGTGGAAACCGAAGAAGTCTCCAAGCCCCTTCATCACCGAAACCGCCACCAAGATCTTCCGCAGCGTCGACGAGGCGCTGGCCCATTTCGACAGCAAGGGATGGTTCCCACAACGAGATCTCTTCGGAAACTGAACAGACGCCGGCGCAGCGAGTGATGCGCCACTCGTTCCGCCATGCCCCGCTTTCGTCTTCTCGTCGCCTACGACGGCACCGACTTCCACGGCTGGCAGCGGCAGGAGCCGCCTGGCCGTGAGCCCCTTCGCACCGTGCAAGGCGTTCTCGAAACCGCGGTGCGCGACGCGCTCAAGCAGCCGACCAAGCTCATGGGCGCGAGTCGTACGGACGCGGGCGTGCACGCGATCGGTCAGATCGCGTCGTTTGCGATGGAGACACCGATACCCATCGATCGCGTCTGTATGGCGATCAGCTCTCGCCTGCCTCAGGATCTGCAGGTGTCCGACGCACGCATCGTGCGCGATGACTTCGATCCGATCTCCGACGCGGTCAGCAAGTCGTATCGCTACACGATCTCCTTCAAAGGGCCGGGCGCGATTCCCCCCACGGTGTTCGAACGACGATTCGTGTACGACCAGTTTCATACACTCGACGCCGACCGTATGAATGGCGCTGCACAGCGCATCGTCGGCGAGCACGATTTCGTGGCGTTCGCACACGCCGCTCACAAGCGCGAGTCAACCATCCGCACCGTGCATCAATGTTCGGTGACATCACCCATGCCGGGGCGGATCTGGATCGATGTCGCAGGCGCCGGATTCCTCTACAACATGGTTCGCATCATCGCGGGCACGCTGCTTGAGGTTGGACGCGGCCGGATGACAGCGGACGACGTCTCTGCAGCGATCGCTTCCGGCGATCGCGGGCGCGCCGGACAGACGCTGCCCGCACAGGGACTGTGTCTGCGATGGGTTCATTACGGCGGGCGCGACGATTCCATCGCATGACACGGCAGACTCGCGGTTAGGATTCTGCGTGATGCCTCGCTTCTCCGCCGCACGCCTGCTCCAGACGCTGCTCGCGTTGGTGTGGCCACTCGTCTGGGCGTCGCCCGTGACGATCTCGCCGCGAACGTCGGCGCAGACCCTTCAGCTCGATGCGGTCCCGCCTCCACCGACCATCACCGGTGAGAGCGCCGCCACACGGATCGCGGCCGTCCTGCGAACCGAGATCGCGGAGTTGGAGGCGAAGGGAAGGACGCCTTCGACGCCTTTGCCGAACCAGCCGCTGCGAGCCGCTGCCGCTGGCGCACGCATCGCGCTACGACGATTGGCGTTCGATCTTCTGGTCCGTTCGGTCGACCCAGCACCAAACAGCGATCTCCTGGCGATGCAGGGGTTCCGTCTCGCCGACAATCGTCGTCGGGTCGATCTTCGCATCGAAAGGCTCGTCGAGGGTATGGGCACGAGCCCGATCTCCGGCGCGCCGCGAACCCTCGGAGTGCGCGAGCAGGATCGCATCAGGCGCCTCCTTGAACGATTTTCCGAAGTCGCCCCCAAGGCATTCGCCAACATCAATCTTGGCGACGTCAGACAGTTGGACGCGGGCATCGCAGTAGCGGTCGGACCGCTTGCAGATGCCTTGGCAACGCTGAGTGGCGTTCCAACGGGCGACGCCTTGGGAACTGGGTGGCCAACACCACAGATGCTGGTGTCGAGCGGCGCGACGGCTGCAAACCGCTCGGTCCTGGCGCAAGCGGATGATCCGTGCGCTGAGGCAACGCTGGCCACCACCGGCGAACTGACGCGCGCCTCCGTGCGCGCGAGCTGCGCGGAGCGGGACTCACGCGAGAGTGGCGATGCTCCAGAGGTCACGGAGCGCATCCTCACCGCAATCGCTCTTTCGAGTGCTGCACAGGCGTCGTCCCTGCTGTCGGACGTCGAGCGATCGGATATTGATCGCCGTTCCGCCGCCCTTGTCGAAGGAAAGGGGACCGTCGCTCTCGGGCTCGCGCAGGCCCGACTCTTGCAGACGACGCAGCGGCTTGCCGAGGCAAAGGACGGACTGCGTGTCGATCGGAAGGCGCTTGATGCAGCGATTCGACAGTGTCTCTTTCCTGCGGTCGACCGCGGCGTTGCCCTGACCGACGAGCCAGCGTCTCTTGCCCGCGTCGTGCAGCGCGTCACCGATTCCGTTGAGCTTGCGGCGCGGGCGCGCACGAACTCGCGTCCGGAACTTCCGAAGGACCTCAAGCCCCTCCTGAAGGATTTCGAACTCGCGTACGAGCGCAGCGAGACGGCGACGTGGGCGAAACTCGCAAACATGCTGGCGGACGCCGAGGCACTCTCCAATCCCGAGCAGACCGGACTCGTTGCCGCGCAGCGGGACGCTCTTGACAATCTTGATCGCCTCGCCAACACGCAGCGAATTCTCGACGCGATTGGCGGTACGCGACCGCAAGCGGTCCGCGGCGTGACGGTGCGTTTGAAGACAGCGCTGCGGTGGCTGCTCGAGCCCACACGCCGCAGTGATGGCATGACCGCGTACGACACCTTGGCACTTCAGGTCCGACTCTTCGCACCACTGCCGTTTGAATCGGAGTTGCGGCGGGAGACGCCGGAGATCGTCGCTTTCACCGGCGGAGAGTCAGCGAAGCTCGCCGAAAGGATCGACGTGATGCGGGCCGAGTGGGCGGATGCGTGGAGTAACGGAACGGGCAACGGACCGGCCGCTCGACGCATGTATTCGCTCTTTCGCCTCCTCCGCTCGATGGAGGATCTGTCTCGTGGTGGCGGACCGGACGACCGTGATGCAGCGGCAACGCTTTCCCGATGGGGAGGATTCCACGCGACGAAGGCGGCTCTTGCGCCGGCGCTGCTGGACGTCGAAGCGATGACCAAACTCGCTGTCGATGCGGCCATTGAGGGCGACGATGCACGATTGGATCGAGAACTCGCACGCATTGAGCGCGACGCTCCGCTCGCGCAACTCATCGGAAGGCTGATCGGAGACCTTGGTCCTTGGCTCGATACCCGACCGGGCGAGGCGCTGGGAGCGATTGCCGCGATGCGCGAGTCGCCCACCAGTGATTCGTGGGGGCTGGCGGTGCGATCGCGATTGGCCAGCGTCGGGCGGTACGCCCGAGAGCTTGACGAGGCTCGGCGTGGATCGCGAACCGCCGACGAGAAAGCGATCGTTCAATTTCTCTCGCGACTCGCGAGCTCGACGCTGGAAGCCCTCGGTGCCGAGCGGTCTCCCTTGCCTGTCCTGCCGAACCTTGACGCGACGACAGAGCCGGCAGACGGACGCAAGACGCCGCCCAATCGCCGGCGCGACGCAAGGCCTTGAGCGACGGATTCGTCAGGCACTCGGGGGCTGGTAGGCTGCGACGCGATGAACATTCTCGTCGTCGGACCACATCCGGATGATCAGGAATTGGGCATGGGTGGCACCATCGCGAAACTCGCGTCGATGGGACACGATGTGCTCCTGCTCGACATGACCAACGGTGAGCCTACGCCCTACGGATCGCCGGAAGAGCGGGCGATCGAGGCCGCCAACGCCGCCCGTGCGCTTGGCGCCAGACGCACGTTGCTCGGTCTCCCGAATCGCAGCGTGGAGCACACGCTTGCCGCGCGGCGCTCGGTCGCAGCGGTGATACGCACCGAGCGAATCGATGTCATGTTCGTGCCCTATCCGGAGGACGCCCATCCCGATCATCGTGCTGTAACGCGCATCGCCGAAGACGCGCGATTCGACGCGAAGCTCACCAAGATCGACCTTGCTGGCGAGCCTCGCTATCCGAAGTGGCTGTTCCATTACTGGTGCACCCATCTGCGAATCGTGCCACAGCCGAGTTTCCTCATCGATACCACCGGATTCACGGCTGCCAAGCGCGAGGCGATCCTCGCGTACAAGACGCAGTTCGTGGACAACCCCAAGAACGTCGGGGTTCCCGAGTGGATCGCATCGGCGGATCGCTACATGGGCAGCCGCATCGGTACCACCTCCGCTGAGCCATTCTTCGCTCGGGAGCCGATTGGTCTCACTGATCTCGCGTCGCTGGTGTAATGGTCACGGCGAGACGACGGGAGCTTGCGTCCGGGCCGCAGTCGCCGCCTCAACAAGTTTTCGCAGCACCACCTTTCGATTCGCGCCCGGATGGTCCCACCTGGGAACCGGCCTGCCGTCAATCACCAGCGTCGGAACCATTTGCACGGCGATCCGGTCCGCTAGAACAGACACCTGCTGCTGCGTCAACGTCATCGCAGTGCCGTCGCCGAAACTCGCCAGTGTCGCTGCCCGTCCGCCCGGCAGGGTGTCGAGCGTCGGAGCCAAACCCTCGAGCGAGATCTGATCGGTGTGGGCGATGAGCCATGCGTGAACGGCGCGGAATCCCGCATCGCCCGCAGCGAGTCCTGCGGCATTTGCGATGAGCGCGGCAAGGCAGGACTCCGGCGAACCGGCTCCGATTCCGCGTGTGGTGTTGCAGGCGGAGCTCACCGGAAACTGCATGATTCGCAACCGAAATTCCAATCCTTCCGAGGCCAGCGCGGCGAGTTCACTGTCGATCGTCGCCGTTCCCGGCGTGCGGTAGTCGACCCACAGAACGAGTTCAGGGACATCGTCCCGGCCGCTTGTCGGTTCGATGCGAACAAATCCCCGTGGTGCGGCCGAGCCGAAGGCCCGCATCAGTGGTACGCACCGCCAATCCTCCACCAGCTTGTCCGCAGCGGGCGGAGGAGTGCTCGTCTGTCCGAAGGTCGCTTCACGAACAAGGTCCGCGAGCGGAGCTCGTGTCAGGTACCACTTCCACTCGCGTCCGTTGACGAACACCATCGGTGTAAACGTCACGCCAAGCGCCACGGCGTCCTCGATATCACGAGCGATCGATTCGCGCGTTGCCGGAGCGAGCATGGCTTCGATGAGTCTGGACCGATCGATCCCTGTCGACTGGGAGACGGCATCGACAGGATCCAGCGGCGACGCAGCATCGCGAAAGAGCGTTTGGTGCGCGGCAGAGAACGCCGACGCACCGCCAAGCTGTCCGGCAGCCTCCGCGATTGCCGCCCGTCGGCATGCGTCGGGATGCAAGGAGGTTGACAGGAGCCGATTGCAGTCGGCACACAACGGAAAGTGCTTGACCGTCAGGCCGATGTCGCCACGCTCAACGAGCGACTCCAGTTCCCGCTCGATGCGCTGACAGTCAGGACACTGGTAGTCAGAGAAGACGACCACCTCGATGCGAGCACTCGGAGCGCCGATGCGATGTCGGCCACGCAGCCTCGGCTCCGCGGCGACGTTGGTCTCCCCCACGCCCACCGTGGCCGACATTGTCCCGTCTCGGATCGCTGTTCGAACGGCGCCGGCCGCCTCGTCGGCAGCCCGCCGCCGAAGCATCACAGCCCGTGCGTCGAAGACTGCCGTCGTTGCGACGATGACCGTGAAAACCAACAACCAGACACTCATCCCGGCTCGCCAAAAAGAACCCGCACCCCTGCTCATCGTCAACGGCGGAGCGAACCCACGGCCCGATGGATGTCGCCCGAAGACCTCCACTGCTCCCCAGCAAATCACGCTCGCAGCATGGATCAGCAGGCACCATGCGCACGGGGTCCGCAGCGCAACCATCAACGCCACGAAACCGAAGGACGCGGCCACGCCGATTCTCGCGGCGACACGGGCTGCCCGGAGTGCCCAATCGCTTCGATTGGACAGCAGGATCAGTGTGAGGAGTTGGGCAAACCACACGACACCGATGCGTGACCACGAAATGCCGAGGACCGGAATAGCTGCCCAGGGTCCGCGGGCGAGCACCGAACACCCTCCGCCCGTCGAGCATCCCGGAAGCCCGGCGGGAAGTAGCCCGACACTCTCCGCGAAAAGGATCGCACTCGCGCCACATCCAGCCGTCGCCGAGACGATCGCGATCAGTCGCGCCAAGGACCCTGCGGGGCGTTGCACGGAGCGTCGATCAACCTCACTCAAGGAGCGATGAACCATTTTCTCGTTTCGGTGGACAGCACCCGCCTCCGACTCCAGCAACGGCAGACCCACCAGCGACCCCACCAGCGTCTTGGCGTTGGTGGTGAAACGACGGACGAAACCCCTGCAATCCGCCGATCGGTTGAACCAGTCCGCTAGACTAGCCGAACTTCGTTGGGACGGATCAAGTCCTCACCGACAGCGAAGACTGTTCCGCGGCGGGTCACGAACCTCGGACTTCGTGCAAGACCCATACGAAGACGCACACCAAGACCCGAACCAAGACCCGAACCAAGACCCGAAGCAAGACCCGAAGCAGGACGCGAACCGAGACGCAGCCCGAAGCCTGCCTGACGCCATCCCGACCGCGAATCCGACGTCAACCTGATCATCGCCTGTCGACCGCCGTTTCCTCGCCGAACCACGACCGCTGCATGGACCTGCTTCCGACTCTGTTTCAGCACTTCTCAGCCGATGCCCTCACCGGCAGCGTGGCTGCGGTGCAGGGATTGGCTCATCACGCCATCGTCTTCGCGGGCCACTCTGTCGATCATGCAGATCATGCAGCTCATGCAGCTCATGCCGCTCATGCCGCTGTCGAGTTGCTCGCGTCCGTGTCGGGACACGCCGACGCGCTCAGCCATATCGCGTCGTCCCCCCCAACTTCGGTGACCGATTCGACGCTGGCGGCGGACGCAGCGGCGAATGCCGCAGCCGCCGTTCCTCCCGACTCCTGGAGCGCGACTGCAGAGAGCTTTGCGAAGTACCTCAAGTACGGACCATGGGCGGTTCTGATCATCTTCATTCTGTCAGGTGTCGGGCTGCATCTGAGTGAGGATCTCATCCTCATTCCGGCCGGCATCCTGATCGCTCGCGGCGAGCATCTTCCGATGTGGGAGACGCTCATCGCCGCGTATGTCGGTCTTGTGATTGGTGACCTCCTCTGGATTTTTCTCTGCCGTCGCTACGGGACGAAGATGATTCAGAGCCGCTGGTTCAAGCGGGTGGTCCATCCGCGTCGTCTCCTCGAGGCGAAGCACCAGATGGAAGAACGGGGCATCGTGGTCGTCATTCTGGCCCGCTTCATTCCGGGCACGCGAACTCCCGTCATCACCATGGCAGGCATCCTGCACATGGCGTGGTGGAAACTGATCCTCGTCGAACTCACGACCTGCGCGGTCACCGTCCCCCTGCAGATGGGCGTCGGTTACCTCATCGGCAAGGGTGTCGGTGAAGCGAAGTCGATGGGCGAGCTGATCATCAAGCTGCTCGCCGCACTCGCCGCACTCGTGGCGGTGGGCTTCATCATTCACTGGTGGGTGCAATCGAAGAAGCGCAAGGGCCGAGCCCCGCGGTCGAAGGCATCGTGGCTCCGAAAGTTCGGCCGCCGACGACGAGCGGGTGAATCGCCCGAGTTGTCGCATCCAGCCTGATCGCCTGCACGCGATCAGACAGAGTCAGATTCCGGGAGGGCTGCGGTGTAACGCCACCAATTTGGGCGGTGACCCCGCGTGCGCCCAAAGGCACTCTTCCCCGAGGCCGTGAGCACTCCGGAACCTGACTCTGTCCCTCCTCCCCGCAAACTCGCTTGGAAGCCGCTGTGCCCCTGTACCTCTCTACATGTGTTCATGTGTGCATGTGTTCATGTGTACATGTGTTCATGTGTGCATCCGATGGCGGGCCCGTCGAACTCCCTTGCATCCGCCCGGCCTTCACTCACCACGGCACAAAGTTGGGTGGCCGTGGCAGGTGACGATCCCGGTCGAAGGGAAGCGGTTCGCCTTCCCCTGCAGACAGGTAGTGCTTTCCGAAGAGTTCCGCCTCTTCGTCGTCGACTCCGGTGCAGAGATCGATCCACTCCTGAGCGCCGCAGATCGCCGGGGTGTCCGGCACCTCCTCATCGAGCACCTCGCGATCCAGTCGTTCGTAGAGCTGTCGGTCGCTGAGGTGGTCGGTGTGAATCAGGTAGACGTGCATTCGCGCAAGGCCTAGCACGATCGCGTTGATTCGCTCCGCCAGTACCGCGTCGTCAACCGTTTCCGACGCCGCAACGACGACTCCCAACTCGGCGAGTTGCTTTCTGTTGGTCGTCGACGGCGCTTGCTCAAAGTCATAGACCACCGACCAGAACGCTCGGTCGCCAGACTCTCCCCGCTGTTTCGCCTGCTGCACCAGAAGTTCGATCGCCTGCTCGCGCTCAGCCCGCTTTCTCGCCAGTACTTCATTCGCTTGCGCCGCGTCCGTTCCCGCAGACGTCGACGGATCCATCCCCGATGCCCCGATGCACGACATGTGTTGTCACCTCCGTGCGACCTCCACGCACCTTCGTGCACACTACCCCTCCTTGGAACGACCTCTCGTTTTTGCCGTGTTTTTTCCTACAGATTCCCAAGATCCCGAAACACTCATCGCCCCATGCTGTTGGCGCAGCGAATGCAGGCGAGGACTTCTTCCGCGCTGGGCAACGCGCCGCCGGTGAAGGCGATGCGCGTCGCCTCGCCTGGAAGGACTGTCAACATGCCTTCCAACGGGCGCAGAGTTGTTGCGCCTCCGAGCAGATCCGTGCAGCAGCAGAGGTCACGCACGACCGTCGAGGACGCAAGGCGATACGCGTCGTTGCCATCAGCGGTGACGCGAAACTCCGGTCGCTCGTAGGCGATCGCGAGGTCGTGCACGAACCAGTGCGTCGCCCGGAGCTCGGCGAAGTCCGCCACAAGCATGGCTCGCGTTGGATCGCGCGGTGTCAGAAAGCTCGCTGGAATCGATACCCGCGCGACCCACTCGCTCGACGACACCGGGACAAGCTCCTCGTCGCGCAGCACCTCACCGCTCGTTGCGACCAGTCGAAGTCGCACCGAACCAGATCGTTCGCTTCCAGCTTCGTGCGCCGCACGACAGACGACCGCGTCCATTCCATGCTCGGTGGGCACGATCGCCAGGCACTGGGTCGCACAGGCGCGACGCACGGAGAAGAACGACGGTTTCGGTCGTCGTGCGACGTCCAAGACCGACCACGAGTGTCCACGCCAGACGTCGTTGAACTGCCAGTACAGCGCTCCCATGCACCGAGGTGCGTTCGATCGCATCCACTCGATCGCGATCGCATACGCCCGCGCCTGGAGCAACTGCGCCGCGAAGATCCATTCGTCACGATCGCGCAGCGGTGGGAATCGCTCTGTCAGAAGTGGTGTGTACTGAAACCGATCGCCTCCCCACGCACGCTGACGATGGGCGAGTTCAAGCGACCCGAGTTCGCACTCCGCCTCGCTCAGCACCTGACGCAACGTGCCAAGCGTTGGCGGGCTCTGATGCCCAAACTCGCTGCAGAAACGAGGAACAATCGCTCGGTACTGCTCCAGCTTGGCATCCCACGTGTGCCGATCTCCATGATCAGGATCGTTCGGATGACGATCCATGGACCCGGCGTAAGGACTCTCGGGCCAGTAGGGTCGGGTGGGATCCAGTTCGGCAACAACGCGCGGCAGGAGATCAAGCCAGTAGTGCCGCCCCCACGTCTGCTCTGATCGCAGCCGCTCCTGCCAACCCCACGACCACCACGCCAGGATGTCTTCGTTCCCGCCGCACCAGAGGACGACACTGGGATGGCACGAGAGCCGCGCGACCTGATGGCGAGCCTCGGCCTCGATGAGTTCCGGATAGGGCGCTTCCTCGGGATACGTCGCACACGCGAACGCGAAGTCCTGCCACACCAGTACGCCCGCTCGATCGCATGCATCGTAGAACGCATCGGCCTCGTCGATCCCTCCGCCCCACACGCGGAGCATCGTGCTGTTGGCTTCAACGGCGAGCCCGATCATGGCGTCGTAGTCGCATGCAACAGCGCTGCGCGGAAAGAGCGATATGGGAATCCAGTTTGCGCCACGACACCAGATCGGGCGATCGTTGACGCGCACGACAAACGAGGTGCCCCAATCATCCTTGGTGGTCTCAAGGGCTACGGTGCGCAACCCGATCCGTCGATCGGCGACATCGAGCACTGCATCGCCCTCCCGCGCGACAACACGAACCGCATGCAGCATCTGCTCGCCCTGCCCGCGTGGCCACCACCGAAGCGGATGCTCGATCGCAACGCGAACAACCGCGTGACCGCCCTCGTCAACAGTCGTATCCGCGTGCCATATTCGCCCGTCCGGTGCGTCGACCTGCACCGAGATATCGATCGGGGTTCCGCCCGCTCGCTCGGTCTCAATGTGGACCTCGAGTGTCGCAACACGCGCATCGCAGGCCGTGACGAGCGGACGCACATGCTGAATACGAGCGCCGCTCCATGCCTCGATCCTCGCAGCGCCGATGCCGACGGTGGGCACCTTCGGTCCCCAATCCCAACCGAAGTTGCAGGCGGATTTCCGCAAGAAACTGAACGGCGTCCAGTCACCGTTGACCGGCCTCGCGCCGCGACTGCGCTCCAGCGCTTCGACGGCACTCACCGGACCACGTACCCGAATCTCGATCTCGTTGAGTCCTTCGCGCAGAAACGCCTTCACCGCCCAGCGCGCCGGAAGGAACTCGTCGGCAACGCACCCGACACGAATACCGTTGACCAGTACGTCCGCAACGGTGTCGATGCGCTCAAGGGCCAGGTCGACTCGCTTCGATTCGAGCGCTGCACGATCGATCTTGATCCATGCGGTGAACAACCAGTCGGTGCGCCCGACCCAGGCTTGAGCGTCCTCACCACCGGGAACGTCGGGATGTGGGAGAGCGCCTGCAGCGATCAGGGCCTCGTGCACTGTCCCCATGGCACCGAGCTCGAAGGATCGCTCTCGGAG
>JBBQCR010000039.1:0-14369 GCA_038318935.1 Phycisphaerales bacterium | reverse complement strand
CAGCTTGTAGACCGTGAGAACGGTGTCGAAGTCGGTTCCCGGATGGCAGGTCGAGATGTCGATCGAGGTGAAGAATCCCGATTGGCACGACGACTTGAACTTGAGCCACTCGCCAACGACGTTGCCAATGCTGCAGTCGGCGAAGTCAGGCTCGAAGTCGTTGTCGACGGTCGTTCCGGTGACGGTCTGATGCAGTGAGTCGGGCAGTTGGATCGCATGGGCGCAATCGCTTCCGTCCGACTGGAACTGCAGCGAGAACTTTCCGGATCCGCTCGACTGATTCCATCCGCCAATGCGAATCTTGTAGTTGTGGTTTGCGCTCACGTCGATGGTGACGGAGGATTGGAAATCGCAGGCATCGTCGGAGCAGCCTTGGAGTGAGTAGAAGGAGATTCCACTGCTGGGGCAGCCGGAGATGCCCGGAATGTTGCTGCCGTAAATCGCGATGCGCGTGTCCCAGCTCGCGAGTCCGCAGGTCGAGACGGTGAGTTGCCCGTCGCCGATCGCATTGAACGAGTACCAGATGTCGTGGTCGATCTGCGGATACACGGTCACTCCGCAGGTGCCCGGCGCCAACGGCGGACCATCGGTGTTGGCGTTGAGGGTGCAGAAGTTCCAGATGCCATCAGTAATCGTAATCGCGTCGGCGCAGTCGTCGTTGTCCGGCGTGAATGCGCAGGGACCCCAAGCGCCAAGCACGATCGCAAGGTCAGCGGCATTGACGATGCCGCTTCCATCGAGATCGGCAGGGCTCCCGCCGGTGTTCCAAGCTCCGAGCAGCAACGCGAGGTCTGCCCCGTTCACGCTGCCGTCACCGTCGATGTCCCCTAGACACGGACACGTCAATCCGGCGATGCCGCCATCGTCAACATGCTTCTTCTTTGGAGTGGCGGAGCGGTCGGCGAGGCTGATAGCGGTGACTGCGAGCGCGGTCGCGAAGCCAATGAATCGAATGAAGGACATGACGTCGGTCTCCTTGAGGTGATCCGCGAGCGCGGTGGTTGAGCCGTCCACGCAAGGGCGGGGAGACAGGCGCAGAGAATCAAGCGGAATGTCGCGGGGTGCTGGAGCGTGATGCGGCGAGCCCGCTCATGTGGCGATCATGGTTGATTCACGTGCGGTTTGCGGTGCGGTCATTACTCACGGCTGTTCAAGGCTGAGACCTGGGCCTGATCCCAGAACCTGATCCCAAAACCTGATCCCAGAACCTGATCCCAGAAAGGGCTCGTGAACGCCTGTCTGCTTGCCATCGTGAACTTGTCGTGGTCCACGTGTCCCCGCCCGACGTGTTCACCGGTTCCAGGGAAAGCTCGGTACGCTTCGTCCGATTCGACAGTGACACCACACGGTCCCTGACGTCCGGGGCTTCTTTTCTTTGCTTCTTCACGAGACAATCGCATGTCCACCCGAGCATTCGCCGCACAGTCTGCCACGTCGCCCTTGGGGCCGCTGACGATCAACCGTCGTGAGCCTCTTGCGAGCGATGTCGAGATCGACATCCTGTTCTGCGGCGTCTGCCACTCCGACCTGCACTTTGCACGCAACGAGTGGGGGATGACGACCTACCCGGTCGTGCCCGGCCACGAGATTCTGGGTCGCGTCAAGCGCGTTGGCAGCAAAGTCACGAAGTTCAAGGTCGGCGACATTGCAGCCGTTGGATGTCTCGTCGACTCCTGTCACACCTGCTCGAGTTGTACGCAGGGGCTTGAGCAGTTCTGTCTCAGCGGACCCGTCTTCACCTACGGCGGGATGGACAAACACTCAGGCGGCACGACCCACGGCGGATACGCCGAGAGCATCGTGTGCGACGAAGCCTTCACGCTGAAAGTTCCGGCCAATCTTGATCCGGCCCGCGCCGCGCCGCTGCTGTGTGCCGGCATCACCACGTACTCGCCGCTCCGCAAGTGGGGGGCTGGCAAGGGCAAGAAGGTTGGCATCGTCGGTCTCGGCGGACTCGGCCACATGGGCGTGAAGTTTGCGCATGCCATGGGCGCCCGCACCGTCCTCTTCACCACTTCCCAAAGCAAGGTCAGTGACGGCAAGCGCCTTGGCGCCGATGAAGTTGTCATCTCCAAGAGCGCCGAAGCGATGGCCGCGCACGCTGGCAGCTTCGACATGATCCTCGACACCGTTGCCGCGGATCACGACATCAACGCGTACCTCTCACTGTTGAAGCTCGATGGCAGCCTGGTGGTCGTCGGTGTGCCGCCGCACCCGCTCGCGCTCAACGTCTTCGGTCTGCTCATGCCGCGCCGTAGCATCACCGGGTCGCTCATCGGTGGCATTCCCGAGACGCAGGAGATGCTCGAATTCTGCGGCAAGCACAACATCGTCTGTGACATCGAACTGATCCGCATGCAACAGATCAACGAGGCGTACGAGCGCATGCTGAAGAGCGACGTCAAGTACCGCTTCGTCATTGACATGGCATCGCTGAAGGGATGATTGTTCCAGTCGGCAATGGCGCTGCCGCAGCGGTCACGAAGTTTCGTCTTGATGTGCGTTGATCCGATTCGCCGCTTTCGCCTCAGAGCCGATCATGTCGATCATGCCGATCATGCCCACCAGCACTGTCCGACTTCACCGTGTCATTCGCGCTACTCCCGAGCGGATCTATCGTGCATTTCTGGACCCTGAGGCAATCGCGAAGTGGCTTCCGCCCTATGGCTTCACGTGCAAGGTGCTCCATATGGACGCCAAGGTTGGAGGCACCTTCAAGATGTCCTTCACCAATTTCACGACGACGAAGAGCCACGCCTTTGGCGGCGACTATCGTGAACTGGTGCCGCACGAGCGGATTCGCTACTCCGACACATTCGACGATCCGAATCTGCCGGGCGAGATGGAGACGACCATTTCGTTGCGGCAAGTCGTGTGTGGTACAGAGGTGACGATCGTGCAGCAAGGAGTGCCGGAAGTCATTCCGATCGAGATGTGCTACCTCGGCTGGCAGGAGTCTCTTGCGCAACTGATGACGTTGGTGGAGCCTGTGATTCCGGACTGACGAGTGGTGGCCTCGCCTGCTGTCGGAGCGGAACCTGTTCCGATCGGGCGCATCACTGGACTTCGAGCATCCACTGGGCAAGCGACGAACGGCCGGTGACCACGAATTCCGGCGCCGGCAGAACCATCGTTGTCGGGGGAGATCCGGCGCTGAGCACCGCGGTCTTTGCGTGGATGGTGCCGAGCATGAGGTTTCGTGCGTCGCTGGTGTCGGTGGTTGACAGGGTGATGATGACTGGCCGCTGCAACCGACACGCATCAACGATGCCGTTACTCGTGGCGAAACCGGTCCACGTCGCGAAGGTCGCAACGAAGCCGGCTACCGCGGCGAAGGCGATGGCCACGCGCGGAAGCGGAAGCCGGAAGAGCAGCACCAACCACAGGACGCTGGCGACGAGCGAGAACGCGTCGAATCCGGCGGTCGCCGTGGCATCGTCAAGCCACACTCCGAATGCCGCACGGTCGGTTGGTGCGAGGTCGAGGGTCGTCGTCCGTCCTGGCCACGCAACCCACGCGATGAGGATGGTGAAGACGACGCACGCCGTAACGAGTCCAAGTACCGCAAAGGTGTTTGCAAGTCGCGAGACCTTCGGCCCACCCGGCACCCGCGGCTTCGACACCGAGAGTCCCGCAGCGGGAAGCGAGACGAGTACGAACGCCGCGGCCAAGCGCATCGGATCAACCAACGCCATCTCGAAGATGCGCATTGGCACCGCCAGCACCATGCGCACGCCGCTTGCGAGGCCGTGATCGGTCGAACTCACCAGATCGGGCAGTCCCAGCACGCGGGCGAATCCAAGCGATTCGCCGAAGTGACCGGTGAGCCAGAGGAACGCCACCGACCCGGCACCGATCGCCGACCATAGTCCAACCCGCGTGGCGAAGCGACTTGGCTCGTCGCTCGCCCGCACACTTCGGAGCACCCGTTCGGCGCCGTCGCGCACGACCAGAACGCGAGTCATCGGTGCGTCGGCGGACGATCCGCGTCGCGATCCAGGTTGTGGTGCCGGCGATGGTGTGAGGTTGGGCATGTGCTGCTCCGCGTCTCGGTCGGACCGTTCATCACGCCAAGCCGACATCATTACCCCAGAGTGTGAGTCCTCGAGGGTTGGGAAGGCGCTCATGCATCGCTTCAAGCGTCGCCTTTTCTTCGTCCGTCAGGGATTCCGGAGCAACCACCTTCATGACCGCGTAGAAATCGCCCGCGTCGCCTTTGGCGTCGGTGATTCCCTTGCCCTTTGCTCGAAGTCGCGCACCACTGGAGGTGCCCGCGGGAACCTTCAGCTTCACGGTGCCCTTCATGAGAGGCACTTCGATGATCGTGCCCAATGCCGCCTCGGCAATCGTGATCGGGACGTCAAGTGAGAGATCGAGTCCATCACGCTTGAACCACGGATGATCGCCGACGTTGATCGTCAGAATCAGGTCTCCGGGAGGTCCGCCGTTGCGTCCCGCCTGGCCCTTGCCCTTCACCCGCAACTTCGAGCCGTGCTTGATTCCGGCGGGAATCCGAACGTCGATCGATTGCGAGCTGCCGTCGCCGAGCGTCACCTTCACCGACTCGCTGCCGCCGTTGGCCGCAACCGCGAAGGGGACGCCGACCGGATGGTCGATGTCGACGCCGACCGCGGGTGGATTCGGCCGTGACGAGCGCGAGCCGCCACCCGCCGCGCGGCCACCGCGAGCGCCTCCGCGGGCGCCGAAAAGATCACCGAAGATCGTGTCGAAGGTCTCGGGATCGACATCCGACCACTGACCGCCCGCGTCGCTGCCGGTCCAACCCGGCTGCCCTGGTCGGGGACCACCACGGAAGGGACCGCCCGCTCCAGAGAAGGGATCGCCGCCGCTGCCGCCTCCGGCTCGACCTTCGGAGGCGTGACCGTTCACGCCAGCGTGACCGAACTGGTCGTAGCGCTTGCGCTTCTCCGCATCGGAGAGAACGTCGTAGGCCTCCTGGGACTCAGCGAACTTCGCCGGTGCATCCGCGGACTTGTTGACGTCGGGGTGAAACTTCCGCGCGAGGCGTCGGTGCGCCTTGCGGATGTCCTCATCCGAGGCGCTGCGCGGAACGCCGAGGATCTCGTAGTAATCGCGTGGCATCGACCGGTTCAGAGTATACGACGAGGTGCGGATCTACACTCCCAGCTTCCAGAGCCCAGCTTCGAGAGCCCAGCTTCCAGAGTCGAGCTTCCAGAGTCGAGCTCGCCGCGTACATTCTGCCCCGATGCGCTCATGAGTTGCGACGTCAAACATCCGCCCCGGTCGATCGCGCTTCCGGTGCTGCCGTCGGATGGGGCGGGCAGTGCGCCCAAACAGCATCGGGCCCGTTCGACGATGGGATGGAGGCGGGCCATGGTGCTTGGCTCGATCCAGTTCCTCATGGTGGCGCATCTGATTCAGTGGCTGTGGATGGGGACGACGCTGTCGCCGGTCGAGCCAAGCGAAGCAATGTCCGCCCTGAAGGATGGCGTTGTCAACACCGGCACCGTGCTCTTCGCCGTCGCACTGCTGTCGACGGTGGTCCTCGGTCGTTGGTTTTGCGGCTGGGGCTGCCACGTCATCATGCTGCAGGATCTCTGCACCTGGATGCTCGGCAAAATCGGAATCCGACCTCGGCCCTTCCGATCGCGATTACTCCTCTTCGTGCCGCTCGTCCTGGCGATCTATATGTTCCTGTGGCCGGTCGTCTATCGCATTGCCATCGCGCCCTACACCCGTCCAAATCTCGCATGGCCGGGCTTCTCCTCGGCATTCATCGTGACCGATTTCTGGGCGACGATGCCCGGCGTGCTGATGTCGATTCCGTTCTTTCTGGTGTGCGGATTTCTCACGGTGTATCTGCTTGGCTCAAAAGGCTATTGCACCTATGCGTGTCCGTACGGCGGTTTCTTTGCACCGCTCGACGAGTTTGCTATCGGCCGTATCCGCGTCACCGATGCGTGCGAGCACTGCGGTCACTGCACGGCGGTGTGCACTTCTAACGTTCGCGTGCACGAGGAAGTGCGCGACTTCGGCATGGTCGTCGACAAGGGCTGCATGAAATGCATGGACTGCGTGAGTGCGTGTCCAAACGACGCCCTCTATTTCGGATTCGGAAAGTCCGCCGCGTCGCGCACGCCGCGCACTGCTGAGCGCCCGAAGCCACGTGAGTTCGATCTGACTTGGACTGAAGAGATCGCGTTCGCGACGTTCGCGGTGCTGGCGTTCATCGCGACGCGCGGAACATATGGCGTCTCCCTTCCGCTGCTCTTCTCCTCGGGAGTCACCGTCTGCGCGGTCTTCCTGGTGTGGAAGGGATGGCGCACGCTGGGCGACGAGAACCTGCGACTGCACACGTTTCAGCTTCGAATGCACGGACGATTGCGCCCGGCGGGCATGGCGATGGTTGCAGTCGCGGTCTTGGTGTTCGCGGCCACGCTGTACAGCGCCGGCATCAACGCGATCGGATTCGTTGCCACCCGATCAGACGATCGCGTGACTATCCCGCCTCAAGTGGTCTTCTCCGACAATCCAGTGCAACTCGATCCGTCGATGGCCGTCGATGCTGAGCGGGCGATCGCGCTCTACCGCACGATTTCGACCATCGCCAGCGGCGGGTACGGCATCAATCCCGTCGCCCAGAACGCGATCGACCGTCGCATCGCGTGGCTTCAGTCTTCGCTCCGGCGGTTTGACGAAGCCGAGGCCACGCTTCGACGAGCGGCCGATCGCGATGGCCTCAACGAACTCGTGGCCGCGGGCATCGGTCGAGTGCTTCGAGGCCAGCGTCGCGCCGATGACGCGGTGCGTTGGTACGAGTCAACCGGCGCCGAGCATCCGCGCTGGTTCGGTCTGCAAGACGAGTACGTACAGTGGCTCGCCGAGGAGGAGCGTGGCGCGGAGGCCATCGCTGCCGCTCGACGAGCGCTGGAACGCGAGCCCAGTGAACTGTTCTATATGCGCCGGCTCTCGATCGTCCTCGTCGAGAAGGGTTCCGACGAAGAGGTGGCGGAAGGCCTTCGCCTCACCGAGCGAACGCTTGAGATCGCCCCCGACAATCCGTTCGCGTATCGAGCGCTTGGTGTGGGCTACGGCCGCCTCGGGCGTACCGAGGACGCGGAGCGGGCGATGCGACGAGCCGCAGAACTTGCCCCCAACGACTGGCGATTGCGGCAGGCCCTCGGAGAGTTTTTGCTCGGAAGCGGCCGCGATCAGGAAGGCGCAACGCTCATCAAGGACGCGACGATGCAGCGTGAGCGGGAAGCGCGGCCTTAGCATGCGGCGTCACACGGAGCGTGTCTTCTACGAGTCGTCTTCGCGTGTGTGTGCGTATGTCTCTCGTATCCGAACTCAGATTCGACCAAACCTCCCACGTGTCCCGCGCGTCCGCGGGCTGTTGCGTTCAGAGTCCATGACGAGCCGTCAGCCCGTCCACGCGCCGAGCAGCAGGGCGAGATCGCTTGCCGCAACGACGCCGTCCCCGTCAAAATCGGAGTTGACGCTCGCCGTCCCCCACGCGCCCAGCAGGAGAGCAAGGTCGGCGGCATCCACGTCGCCGTCGCAATCAACATCGCCGGTGATGCACCCAGGTTGGTTCGGCTGCGTCTCGTAGGCGCCGCGATCGATGATCGGCGTCCGGCCCTCGCCGCTGTTGGGCATACTCGGATCGTCGTAGAAGCGGGGCAGCCCCGCAATATCGACGGTGAGCGCCACATTCCATGCCGTGTTGCTTCCGGAGTCGATGGCGGGACTCACACCGCCAACCCGAAGGTCGTCATCCAGCGTACCGGCCACGTCGTCCGCCCCATTGGCGTCTACAAGCAACGGATCGAAAGCAAGATTGCCGACTCCGCCGAAGCCGCCCTGCACGATCGAGTACTGCACATCGATGACGGGATCGCCCGGCGACTGGATCTGATTGCCAATATTCCCCCACAGAATGCAGTTCTTGACGGCGCAGGACGCGCCGTTCAGCTTGGCAAGGGCGCCGCCGAGATTGATCGCGCCCGCCGCGTTGCCGGCGATGGTGCAGTTGAGGAGCTGCGTCGAACCGTTGGTGATGAGAATGCCTCCGCCCAAGCCGGAGTTGTTGGCCTTGTTGCCCGAGAGGACGCAGTTGACGATGGTCGAAGTGGATCCACTGCTTGACATGAGCATCGCCCCGCCACCGGTACCGGCGGACGTGTTGCCGTAAAACGCACAATTGGAAACCAACGCAAACGATGCGCTCGTCAGACTAATGGCACCGCCGTTGCCGGTCGTGCTGTTCTTGATGAACGTGCAACGGTCGATCGTCGGCTGGCTCAGGCCGTTCTTGTGGATGGCTCCGCCGCCCGCGGAGGTATTCGAATCGAACGTGCACTCGATGATGTCGGCGGTGACTGCAGCTCCGCTCAGCGAGATCGCTCCGCCGAAGCCGTTGACGCCGCCGGGGATCGCCTTGTTGGCAACGAAAAGACAGTGAGCGATGGTTGGATCCGAGTTGCCGTTGACCGCGACGGCACCGCCGTTGGGCGCGGAGTTGTCCTGAAACACGCAATACCTGAGCGACGGACGCGCGGTCGCCGCACCGCCACTGACGAGCACGGCACCACCATTCAGTGAGACGGGCTTTCCATTGCGAATCGTGAATCCCTCAACGATTGCGGCTTTCGTTTCACCGGATTGGAAGGTGAATGCACGGTCGAGGAGTTCGCAATCAATGATGCACGCGGCAGCGCCGTTGGCCGAACGCAGGAGAATGTCCTTGCCTCCGAAGTTGAGGCCTCGATTGTCCGCGCCGACATACGTGCCGTCGGCGACCTCGATCTCATCGCCGCTGGCCGCCGCCGCAATCGCCGCTTTGAAGGTGGGCTGATCCGCCGGCACGTGGATGACCGACGCCGAAGCGGTCGCGAACGACACGAAGGCGCCAACGAACGAAACGCGAAGCGCAACCTGCCGCATGGGCTCTCTCCTGTTCGATCACACATTGAAGAGGTCGCACGACCGTTGGCGTTCACGCAGTCCGAACGCAAACGGGCGACTGGGTGCGGCGAAGTGTAGCGTCCGGAGCCCACATGTCCGTCGCCGCAGGCTGCCAGCAGCCACGACTTCGTTATGGTCGAGACGAGTTGGGCGGAGCGGCGGCGATCCCATTCGCCACAGACTGGTGGCACGACAGCGCTACGAACTCTCAGATCGATCCCGCCCTTTCCGATGGCTCGCGTAGGAGATCGCGTTCCGCCGCTGTTGGTACGCCGAGCGCAGCATCGTCTCAGCCCACGATCGCCAGTTCTTGTTCCAGATCTTCCTCGCGAACGTGCTCGTCACCTCCGCCACTTGCTCGAACGTGATGCGTGGCCATTCGACCTCCCGAGAGCACCATCTCCCTTGCCTCCGCCTAGGTTTCCCTCACCCTGACTGCGCGACTCTCTTCCTCGACCGCTGGGACCGCAGCGGACTCTCCGCGTCAGCGTTCGCGCCCTCGGTTGGCGTCGGGTCCGGGACCCTGCACGGGTGGCGGCGGCTGCCGCTGGGGCGGTGAAGGCAGGTCGGAGGGAGATTCACCCGGCCCTGCGCGGCGCAAGGATCGAAGCGGCGAATAACCGCCCGGGGTGTCCTTCCCGACAAATGACGATGTTGACTGGATCTTTGTTGATCGCGGGGCAAGATACTGCTCTGCTGTACGCACTTACTGCGTTGGGGGTATCGCGCGATCGCATGTGAGTGCATCGACGGTGCCCCAGTGAACTGCATGACGCCAGCCCCAGGAGAGGTCCGATGAGTTTCAAGAGAGTGCTCGCCGCAGCAGTCGTTGTTCTCGCGCAAGCCAGCATCGTCTGCGGACAGAGCGCATCGCTTCCTGTCGATCCGGGCGAGTCGGTAATCACGCATTTCTCGGGTTCGACGAGCTTCGTGGTGACGCTCGTCAACACGGCCAACCCGGCGGGGCAGGGCGCGCCGGTCGGAGGACCGTTCCCATCGACGAATTGGCTCGCGCCCAAATACCACAACGAGTTTCCGGGCAATCCGACGAACAGCCCCGCGGATGTATGGAACGTCGCCAACCTCGGGCAAGTCTTTGGCGTCGTCCTCGACGATGCATCGCCGCCCAACATCTATGTCACCGCGTCGACCGTGTACGGCAACCTCGGATTTGGACCGGGGGGTATCGGCGGCGAGGTGTATCGAATCGACGGAGTGAGCGGCAAGATCTGCAAACTCGCAGTGCTTCCGAATTCGGGACAAGGGTTGGGCAACATCGCCTTCGACCCGGTGAGCAAGAAGCTCTTTATCACTGATTTCGACGACGGCAAGATCTACGCCGTGCCCGCTTTGCTTTCGGGCCCGTGCGCGCCGCCCATCGACGTTGTCTGCAACCCGGGCGTGAACTGCTACGACCACGGAGTCGTGGGTCGGCCGCAGGAGGGATTGAGCGTCATCGCTGACATCGCGACCCAGGGATTCACGAAGCTGGGGCGCCGTGTCTGGGGCGTTGCTGTACACGAAGGTCGTCTCTACTACAGCGTCTGGTGGGAAGACGCTCGCCGTGGTGGCCAAAGCGTCACCGAGGCCAATGAGATCTGGTCCGTGGGCATCACCGCCGCAGGCACCTTTGTGCCCAACAGTACGGTGCGCGAATTCCTCATGCCTCAGGGTCCGGTGCCTTCAGGGTCGGGGCCGCTGTTGCATCCGGCCGACAGTCAGGTCATTCCTTACTCCAACCCAGTCGCCGATATCCACTTTTCGCAGTCCGGTCACATGTTCCTTGCCGAGCGCACGCGGCTTGCGAATGTGGGGACCCTCATCCCCGGTGGTGCCAACGATGCCCACAGCGCGCGCGTGCTCGAACTGACCGGATCTTCTCCAGCCGCTTGGACGTTCGCCCCACTGAACAAATGGAAGGTCGGTTACCTCGACCCGATGGGCGATTGCGACGGCGCGAGTCTCGTTCCCGAAGGCACGAACAGCTCAGGCGGAGTGGCGACCGACTGTGACGACAACGTGTTCGCAATGGGAGACGCGCTGTTCGCTTCGTGCGTGAATGCAAGCTTGCCGTACATCTACGGCCTTGCGATCATCCCGGCAGGTGGGAACACGGCCACGGTGCCACTGTGGCACAGCCTGAGCTACCTCATTGACTCCGACGGCTTCACCGTCGTGAACGCCAAGACCGGGCAGGGTGACGTGGCCGTGCGCAGCGACTGCAAGTGCGCGGAGATCACAACGTCGTCAATCGAGTGCAAAGCCGGAGGCCAGTTCACCTGGACGTTCACGTTCACCAACAACTCGGGCACGACCGCGTCGGTGCTGATCCTTCCTGACCCGTCGATGTCTCCCAACGTAATTCCGCTGAATCCGCCGGTCGCCAACGGCAATACCTCGGCGCCGATCACGGTCACCATCACGGGCCAGCAGCCCGGGTCGCAGCTCTGCTTCGACTTCATCCTCGGCGATGTCGAGGGCAACGAGTGCTGCCACACGAATCCCTGCATCGACCTGCCCGACTGTGAGTGCGGCCAAGTCTTGCATCCGGACGTCGTCGCCACGAGCACGCCGGGAACGTTCCAGTTCTCGTTCACCTTTACCAACCTCGCCGCTTGGAACACCGGACACTTGGTGTTCATCCCGTCGATCGGCAGCTCGATCAATCCGGGCATCCTCAATGTTGGCCCGATCGCGCCATTTGGCTCGCAGGTGGTGGGTCCGGTGACGATCGTGAGCGGATTGGCGCCGGGATCGCAGTACTGCTTCACGCTGGGCAACCACAGCCCCAACTGGCTGCAGTGTTGCTTCATCGAGGTGTGCGTGACGGTGCCGAACCAGAGCCCCGCGACAGGGAACCCGGCGGACCTCAACGGGGATGGCGCTGTGAACGCGCTCGACCTGTCGATACTCCTCGGGGCATGGGGCACACGCGGCGTTCCGGCCGACCTCGATCACGACGGGGTCGTGGGCGCGGGCGACTTGGGGATTTTGTTGGGTGCGTGGGGATGACCTGCTTGTCTATTTTCTATTCTGGCCTTCGACGGCGGCAGCGGCTTGCCGAGGCCGACTGGCTCGTTCGTGTACGCGTGTGTCTTCTATGAGGCCGCGAGCGAGCGAAGCAAGAGGCCGGACTGGGCGCGCTTGAGGTGCGGACATACCGGAGTCTGACACGTCACTGACTGTGCTCGAGAATCGCGATGCAGGTCCTGTCCGAGCAGACCGCCCGGCCGAGTCATTGGAGTGGCGGGGAAAGCTCGTCGCATCGCGTCCGAGCAAGTGGCGGAGGTAGTGACCACGTTCGCGATGAAGAACGGGAACACCGAAGGGCGCTCGTGGGCTGAGGAGTGCTAACGCTCCGCGCACTATCAAACGCGCAGCGCCGCCTCGTACGCGAGCCATCGGAAAGGGCGGGATCGCTCGGAGAGTTCGTAGCGCTGTCGTGCTACGGGCTGATTTTCGTGCGGAGTTCCGCTTACTATTCCATTCCAACGTGAGCCTGCTGGTGCAATACGGGCATCGCGATCGGAGCACCGTCATGAACGACTCGTCAGGGGCCGGCGCCGATAGGCAATCCGGAGAACAGGTCACGCGCAGGAAGCCATGCGTCGTCTGTGGCGCCGAGTGCGAGGGACTTCCGCGCGTGTAGGATCCGCAAGGGCGGTACTACTGCCGCGCGTGTTATGACCGCAAGTCAGCGGAGCGTGCTCAGCAATCGGCGCAACCCGTCGCTCCGGGGGGCGACGACCCGGACGCGATCGTCGACCTCAGGCAATTGGCGGCCGCCGCCAGTGCAACCCCTGCCCTGGAGATCGCAGGTATCGCGTGCCCCGCGTGCCACACGCAACTCGCGGCGGGAAGCGTCTTCTGTATCGGCTGCGGTCATGACCTCCGGACCGGGAAGTCGTCTGTCGTCAAGGTCGTCAAGTCACCGAAGCTCCGGCCGGGGGTCGGCACGTCGACCGCCGGTCGTGGCAGTGCACGAGGAAATCCAGCGGAAGCGAGTCCGCTGTACGGCCCGCTGGTGTCGTGGACGCTTGGGCTGATTGCCGGGCTGACCGCACTGATCGCAGTTGGTTGCGCGATCGCCGGAGCCATTGCGGGACGCGGATTGGCCCTGCCGGTCGTCCTCGGCTCGCTGATCGGCGCATTGCTTTGGTTCTACATTGGACCGTGGTGGTTTCGCGTTCGCGTCGGCTGGGCGGGCGGTGATGCGGACGGAGATGCGGGTCGATCAGCCTATTTTGTGTCGGCGATTCCATCGGGCCTTTTCAGTGCGATGGTCGCGTTGATGCGCATCGGTGCCAACCCTCTCGGTGAATCCGATCTCGCCATATCAATCGTGGGCTCGGCGGTGGGCGCCATCAGCATCGTGTGGCTCTTCTGGATCGCGCGAGAGGCATTCGGTGCGAACACCATCGGCGGAATCCTCTTGCTCATCGTGCTCCCTCTCGCCCTGCAAGTCGCGCTGATTGTGCTGGCGGCGGCGATCTTCGCGGCCGCGGTGCTCGGCGGGGCGAGCGGCTCGAATCTCGAGAGCCAAGCCGCCGCCGCGACCTCTCCGGGTCGGCCTCCATCGTCGGCTGATCTCCAAACGCAGGTCGTCACCTTGCGTCCCTCACCCGGCTATCCATTCGGTCTCGAGTATCCAAGCACTTGGAAGCTTGAGTACCTTCCGGTGGAAGAAGAAGGCGTCAGCGGCGTGATGTTCACCAGTCCTGACGGCAGCGCGATCTCGATTCACGTATCCGATGCGGAAATCGAATTGCAGCCCTGGTTCGACAGCGTGGTTGAAGCCATCCGCGCCCAGCGTATGCAGGTCGGTACCGCGACAACTCTGAATGCCTTCGGGAACCGGTTGGGCGCCGGCCGTGAGTTCAAGGCGCACGACAACCAGCGGACGATTCGTGTTCGACACCTGATGAGTAAGGAACACGATCGTTGGATACTCATTGAGTCCGTCGTCGGGAGCCCCGACCAATCAGGTGCGACCGAGGCGACGGAGCGGATCGCTGGATCGATCACCTTGCTCAAGTGACGGCACGCTGATGAGCGGAGTCTTGACGGCGGACGTAGAGGCGAGGTTCTTATTCGGCTCACGGTAGAAGTTCGAAGCCTCATAGTAGACACACACCTTCAAACCACCTTTACCGTGAAAAGCCCAACGGTTCTCCCATTTCGCGGCGCCGTCGCCAAGGCTTTCTCGTCGGATTGTGCCTTTGATCGCCGTGACTTCAGTCACGCAGATCGCCTCGCGAGGCGATCTACGTCGCCCACGGGCGTGCGACATCCTCGCGAGTGGTTCGCGGGGCAGAGTCTTCGGTTGCTCGGGCAAGCGTTCGTCTACGCAGGACGTGGGTCGCAGTGCTCGTCGTCATCGGCAGCAGCCCGCACGCGCCGCACGCCGCCATCTTCCGGTC